>VGSX01000009.1 GCA_016874895.1 Deltaproteobacteria bacterium | reverse complement strand
GACCCCGGGGACGGAACTCTGCCGGCGGGAAGATACGGAAAGGCTTTTTGCCCAGATCAGCCAGAGGAGGTCCTTATGATCAATCATGCTCGCTTAGTGACCATCGAGGATTATGAAAAATATGTGGGCCCCGAAAATGTGGACCGCATCCTGCGAAAGGCCAAGCCCCTCCAGGACCTGCACGTGGTGAACGTCAACTCCACCTACTACGGGGGCGGGGTGGCGGAGCTGCTGGGCTCCATGACCATCCTGATGAACAGCGTCGGCATCAAAACCGGCTGGCGGGTTATCCAGGGGTCGCCGGACTTCTTCAGCATCACTAAAAAGATGCACAATGCCCTGCAGGGCGGCGAGATCAACCTCACCGAGCGGAAAAAGGAAATATACGAGGCCGTGGTGTATGAAAACGTCATGCGTACCCATCTGGAGCACGACGTGGTCATCATCCACGATCCTCAGCCCTTGCCCATGATCGACCACTATCGCAAACGGGGGCCCTGGATCTGGCGGGGCCACGTGGACATGAGCAGCCCCAACCCGGAATTATGGGATTATCTGGCGCCGTTTGTGGAAAAATATGATGCGGCCATCTTTAGCATCAAGGAATATGCTCAGAAGCTGAAAACCCCGCAGCTCTTTTTCATGCCGGCCATCGATCCTTTCTCCATCAAGAATCATCCCTTGACCGAGGAGGAGATGACGGAGCGGCTGGAACACTATCATATCCCCACCGATCTGCCCCTGGTGGTGCAGGTCTCCCGTTTTGACATCTGGAAAGACCCCAAGGGGGTGGTGGAGGCCTTCAAGATCGCCCGTCAGGAGGTGGACTGCACCCTGGTCCTGTTGGGCAATGTGGCCACCGACGATCCCGAGGGCCCGGAGATTTACGAATCCCTGCTGGAATGCCAGGAGGAGCGCATCATCATCCTGTCGGTTCAGGACACTGCCCTGGTGAACGCCCTGCAGACCCGGGCCGCCGTAGTCCTGCAAAAATCTCTCCGGGAGGGTTTCGGACTGACCGTCTCGGAGGCCATGTGGAAAGGCACCCCGGTGATCGGCGGCAATGTGGGGGGCATCCGCTACCAGATCGAGGACGGCGTCAACGGCTTCCTGGTGAACACCGTGGAGGAGGCCGCGGCCCGGATCGTGCAGCTGGTCAAAGACGAAGCCCTGCAAAAACGCCTGGGCGAGGCCGCCCGGGAAACCGTGCGCCAGAAATTCCTGCTGAGCCGCAACCTGGAGCAGTATCTGGACCTGTTCAGCTCCTTTGAGACCAACTTCACCCTGAAAGGAATGTGAGTTTGGAAGCGGTCAGCTTGCAGCTGTCAGCTTAGGGGTTACTTTAAACATTTAGGAGAATCCCGGGACCCCGAACCTTTTCCAAACCTGTTTGACGCATCGTTGTTGCCGAAAGCTGATAGCCGATAGCTGATAGGTAACCGCACATATTTGCACTTCAAACCTTGAAGTTTCACCTATGGAGGGCCAGCAGCATGACCCCGATGTCCAACGATTACCCCGGCAAGCTCCTGGAGGTCCATGAGCCGCCCTGTCTTTCCCTGTATCAGCCGACCCATCGGCATCGACCGCAGAATCAGCAGGACCCTATCCGGTTTCGCAATCTCGTCAAGGCCCTGGAGGAGTCCCTGCATCAGAAATATCCGAAGCGGGAGGTCAAACCCCTGTTGGAGCCTTTTCACGTCTTGGCCGGGGATGCCCTCTTCTGGAATCACACCCTGGACGGCTTGGCCGTGCTGGGCGGGCCGGACATGTTCCAGGTTTTTCGGCTGCAGCGGCCTGTGCCGGAGTTGGCAGTAGTGGCCGACAGCTTTCATATTAAGCCCCTGGTGCGCATCCTGCAGTCCGCGGAACGGTATCAGGTCCTGGCCCTGAACCGGAGAGAAATCAATTTGTTCGAGGGCAACCGGGACGTTCTGGACGAGATCGACCTGGCTCCGGGCGTCCCCCGGACCATTACCGAAGCCCTGGGGGAAGAACTGACCGAGCCGCACCAGACCGTGGCTTCCTATCGCCTGGGGGCCGGGGCAACCCCCAGCCGGCATGGCCATGGCGGCCGGGCGGATGAAATTGACACTGACACTGAGAGGTTTTTCCGGGTCGTTGACCGGGCCATCCTGGAGCACCACTCCCAGCCCTCCGGCCTGCCCTTGATGCTGGCGGCCCTGGCGGAGTATCACGCCCCTTTCCGCAAATTAAGTCACAATTCCTTCCTGATGGACACAGGACTGGAAATCAACCCGGACGCCCTGAGCCTGGATGACTTGCGCCAGGAGGCCTGGCAAAAGATGGAGCCGAGGTATCTGGCCCGGCTGGCAGAACTGGTGGAGAGCTATCAGGCCGCCCAGGTTCGGGAAATGGGATCCGATGACCTGGCCCAGATAGCCCTGGCCGCCCTGGCCGGCCGGGTGGCCATCCTCCTGGTGGAGGCCGACCGGACGGTGCCGGGCCGGATTGACCCCGCCACCGGAGAGATAGGCGAAGCAGATCTTTCCCATCCGGAAGTTGACGACATCCTGGATGATCTGGCCGAAATGGTCCTGAAGACCAGGGGCGAGGTCATCATCGTTCCGGCGGAACGGATGCCCACCGCCACCGGAGCCGCGGCTACGTACAGATATTAGCCGCATGGATGCCGCTTCCGTGGTGGAAGTACTGCAGCGGTGTAGGGGCAGGCCCCTGTGCCTGCCCAAGCATGGAGGTCCTGGACCCGGACGACCGGGCCCGCCCGCCGGGACTGGTCACCGTGGATGACGCCATGGACATCCTGGATCGGGAAAGCGCCGAAGACCTGGCCCGGAGCGGTGGTTCGGAGCCCTTGAACCGGCCGTATTTCTCCGTGTCGGTGCTTCGCCTGGCCAGAACCCGGGTGGTGTGGCTGCTGGCCCTGGCCATTGCCGCCGTATTGACGGTCAATGTCCTGAAGGTTTTTGAGGAGACCCTGGAGGCCGTCGTTACCCTGGCCCCGTTCATCACCACCCTCATCGACGCCACCGGCCTGATCTTCTATTTTCTTATCGCCCGGGCCATTCTTTTCTGGTAAGCGTTCAGCTATCAGCAATCAGCTTTCAGCAAAAACAATGGGTTAGGGAACCTAAGCGAAAAACCAGTGATCCGCCACCTTAGAATAACTATTTGAATCTAAAGCATTAGCTGACGGCCGTAAGCTGACCGCTGAACGCTTACCTTTTCTGAACGACAGAAAGTTCAAGGTTTAAAGGAGAGCTCCCCTAAATTTGTGCCAGGGCCTGTTCCAGGTCGTCCTGCAGGTCGGCCAGGGCTTCGCAGCCCACGGACAAGCGCACCAAGTCATCGGTGATGCCGGTCTGTTCCCGTTCTTGGCGGGGGACCCCGGCATGGGTCATGGAGGCCGGGTGTTGGATGAGGGACTCCACCCCGCCCAATGAGACCGCCAGGGTGATGAGCCGGAGATGATTCATTAAAACTCTGCCACCCTCCAGGCCGTTTTTGACCCCGAAACAGAGCATGAAACCGAACCCCTCCATCTGCCGCTGAGCTAACTGGTGCTGAGGATGGTCCGGCAGCCCGGGATGGCGGACCCAGGCGACTTTGGGGTGAGCTTCCAAAAAGCGGGCCAGTTCCAAAGCGTTGGCCTGGGACCTCTCCAGGCGCAGGGCCAGGGTGCGCAAACCCCGAAGGATCAGCCAGGCCTGGTGCGGGTCCATGACCGCGCCGGTGAGGGTGATGAACCGCTTGATTCTCTTGTACAGGTTCGGATCCCGGCCCACAATCATGCCGCCCAGCACATCGCTGTGGCCGTTGAGGGCCTTGGTGAGGCTGTGGACCACCAGATCGGCCTCCCATTTTAGGGGACGCTGGCTGTACGGGGTGGCAAAGGTGTTGTCCACCACCAGCAGGGCCCCGGCCTGTTTGGCCAGCCGAGAAGCCGCGGCGATATCGGTGAGTTTCATGGTGGGGTTGGTGGGCGTTTCCAGAAAGACCAGTCTGGGGCGGCGTCGCAGGGCCTTTTCCAGTGGGCCCAGATCCGAGGCGTCCACAAAGAGGGGCTCGATGCCGAAGCGGGGCAGCTCCCCGGCAATGACCACGTGGGAGGGACCGTAGAGGCAGTCCCCGGCCACCAGGAGGTCTCCCCGGTTTAACAGGCCGAACAGGACCGCGCTGATGGCGGCCATGCCCGTGCTGGCGGCCACCGCCCAGGCACCGGATTCCAATGTGGCCACGGCTGTTTCCAGGGCATTAACCGTGGGATTGCCCATGCGGGTGTAGACATACCCTGGCTCTTCCCCCGAAAACCGGGCTGCCCCGGCCTCGGCGGTGGCAAAGGAAAAAGTCGAGGTCTGAAAGATGGGGGGCGACACCTCGCCGAATACGGGATCTTTCAAATCGCCGGCATGTATGGCCAGGGTCTCTTTTCGCCAATTTTTCTCTGGGGGATTTGCCGCCATAGTTCAACTCCGGGGCCGGCCGCAGACCGCCGGCTGTTTGATCTGCCTTGCCTCAGGACAGTAATGATTGTATTATATCCGGTATGCCGGGTTTTCACCATAGAGGAGGTTAAACCTGCTCCCGGCCCTTTGCTTTGCAAGAAATGATCATGGCAGGTTGAGACCACCCCTGATGATTAATATCCCCCCTGACCTCCCTTTAGAAAAGGTGGCCAAGCACAGCTTGGCGATATCTTGGGTTCCCAAGTGCAACTTGGGAACCAGGATGAAAAAGTCCCCCTTTTCTAAAGGGGGATTTAGGGGGATTTTCAAAGGAAAAAATGCTACTGCGGAGGAGCGATTATGGGAGTTCACCCAGGCGCCGGTAAGTCCGCCGACCCGGCGGCTTTGATCAATATCCCCAGACTGGTGACGGCCTATTACACCGGGCAGCCGGACCCGGCGGAACCCGGTCAGCGAGTTGCCTTCGGGACCTCCGGGCATCGCGGCTCCGCCTTGGATAACTCTTTTAATGAAGCCCACATCCTGGCCACCACCCAGGCCATCTGCCGCTACCGCCGGCAGCAGGGCATCACCGGGCCGCTGTTCCTGGGGATCGACACCCATGCCCTGTCGGAGCCGGCCTTTGCCAGCGCCCTGGAGGTCCTGACAGCCAACAAGGTGGACGTCATGGTGGACGCGGACGGCGGTTACACTCCCACGCCAGTGATCTCCCATGCCATCCTGACCTATAACCGGGGGCGGACCCAGGGGCTGGCCGACGGCATCGTCATCACCCCATCCCATAATCCGCCGCAGGATGGTGGTTTCAAATACAACCCTCCCCACGGGGGGCCGGCGGAAACCGGGGTGACCCAGTGGATCGAACAGCAGGCCAACGCCATTCTAACCGAGGGAATGCACCAGGTGCCCCGGCTGCCTTTTGAACGGGCCCTGACTGCAGCCACCACGCATCGCCATAACTACGTCCAGGCCTACGTGGACGATCTGCCGGCCGTAGTGGACCTGGATATTATCCGGAGCAGCGGGGTCTGCCTGGGAGTGGACCCCCTGGGCGGCGCCGTCACGGCCTTCTGGGCCGCAGTGGCGGAGCGTCACCGCCTCAACCTGGAAATTGTCAATAAGAGCATTGACCCCACCTTCCGGTTTATGACCCTGGACTGGGACGGTCAGATCCGCATGGACCCGTCCTCGGTATATGCCATGGCCAGTCTCATAGACCTGAGGGAGCGTTTTGACGTCGCCTTTGCCAACGACACAGACGGCGACCGGCATGGGATTGTCACCCGCAGCCAGGGTTTGCTGCCCCCGAATCACTATCTGGCCGTGGCCATCGACTACCTGTTCGCCCACCGCCCGGGATGGCCGGAAAATGCCGCCGTAGGCAAGACCCTGGTGAGCAGCAGCCTCATCGACCGGGTGGCGGCCCGGGCCAACCGGCAGCTGGTGGAGGTCCCCGTGGGGTTTAAGTGGTTTGTGGAGGGACTTTTGGTTGGGTCTTTGGGTTTCGGCGGCGAGGAGAGCGCCGGCGCCTCCTTCCTGCGGCAGGACGGCACCGTCTGGACCACGGATAAAGACGGCCTGGTCCCCAACCTGCTGGCGGGAGAAATCACCGCTCGGACCGGGAAGGATCCGGGGGAGTACTATTGCGACCTTACCGCCGAGCTAGGAACCCCCCATTTCATCCGTCTGGACGCCCCGGCCACCCCGGTAGAGAAGGCCAGGTTGGCCAAGCTCGCCCCCGAGGCCGTCACTGCCTCGACCCTGGCCGGTGAGCCCATTATCGCCAAGCTGACCGCAGCCCCCGGCAATAATGCCCCCATCGGCGGGCTCAAGGTGACCACCGCCAACGGCTGGTTTGCGGCCCGGCCCTCCGGCACCGAGGAGATTTATAAGATCTACGCCGAGAGCTTTAAAGATGAAAAACACCTGGAGGACATCGTCCAGGAGGCCCAGCGTATCGTCAGCGCCGCCCTGACCGGTTAGGTAAGCGACCCCGGCGTACGGCACATCTCCCCTCGACTGGTTCGTGGGGATTTTTCATAGGTGCTCTTAATTCAACAGCATTGAGGGTTAGGATGAGAAGTGTAAATGACTTTTTACGAGTCCAACAACTTTGAACTTTAAACTTTTCAGGTAAACACAGGATCGTTTTTTGCGAAACCCTTATCTTTGCCGAGGCGGCAGTCCTCCCCGCCGTCTTTTTCTGGTTAGGACGCATGCCATCGGTGATGTCCTGCTCACCACCGCGGCCCTGCGCGCCCTGAAAAAGGGCTGGCCCCAGACTCAGCTCGTCATGGTGACCGGAGACCGGAGCGGCCCGGCCCTGGCCCATAACCCCTACCTGGATAATCTGCTGACCTTCCCGGAATCATGGTGGTTTTCCAGGGACCTGAGGAAATTGGCGCAACTCACCCGGCTGCTGTCCCGCTGCCCCAAGGATGGCCTGATAATGTTTCATGCCTCCTCCCTGGTGCATCTCTGGGGGCTGCTTCTCAGGGCCCCGCGGCGGGTAGGTTTTTGGCAGCGCGGCCCAAAATTCCTTTTGACCCGGAACGTGCCGCTGGTTTTCGGGGCCGATCGTTACCTCGGAGATATTTTTCTGGACCTGGTGCGAGCTTTAGGGCTCCAAGCCGATGACCCCAAACCGGAAATTTTCCTCACTCCCACCGAGCGGCAGCAGGCACAACGTATTTTGCCGGAGACCTTGCCGGGCCGCTGGCTCATCGGGGTGGCCCCTGGGGGCGGCCAGAATCCCCTGGAACAGGTAACCTTAAAACAGTGGCCGCCCTCATCATATATTGCCCTGTTAAAGGAGTTGGCCGCGTCTTATCCGGCAACGTTCCTGCTGTTGGGCGACCGGCGGGATCAGCAGGTGGAGACAATCTATCAGGACGCCAGGAATGCCGCTGTTGACGTGGTTAATCTCCGGGGGCAGACCGGCCTGCGGGAATTAATGGCCCTCATCGGGGAGCTGGATCTGCTCATCACCAATGATTCTTCCCCCCTGCACATTGCCACGGCGTTGAACACCCCCTTGCTGGCCCTGTTCGGCCCCACTGCGGCGGGAGCGCTGTTTCTGCCCGGGCCGCACCGCCGGGCCCTGCAAAGTTCAGCCGTCTGCAGTCCCTGTTATCCCTTCGGCCGGGCGCCCCAATGCCCGCAGCCCCTGTGCATGCCGGCCATCCCGGTGGACTCGGTTTCCCAGGCCGTCTCCGAGCTGCTGGCCCAATTAGGGGGACCGGGACACCGCCGGGATTAAATCGACATTTTTTGTTGATTTTCCTGGCCACATTCGGCATATTGAAACGGTATAAGGAAATCAGCCCGCCATAGTTGCAGCCAGCAAACAACAGCCGATGCATTGAGTTATGGGAGTTGCCTGTTTTTTTATAATCTCTGCCAATCTCCCGCGTCTCAGGAAAACCGGCTGAATTAATTATATTATTCAATTCCTCCGGAAATTGCCGGGCCTGCAGGGTGGAGAAAGACGGAGTTGAGACCAAAAACCGCAGGGAACCACGTATTAGCGTATCTAAGCCTGGCGATCTGGCTCTTGGCGATAACTTCCTGCACTACGATACGCTCCCGGGAATTAGAAGATCCGGCCCAGTTGCCTCCCAGCCAGGATATCACCGAGATCCGGGCCTCGGCCCCCTATATTCTGGACACGGGCGATGAAGTGACCATCCGGGTGTGGGGTTATGGCTTCGATGAGCTGCAGCGCACCGCCATTATCAATAATTCCGGAGAGATATATTTTCCCCTGTTGGGCGCCGTTAAGCTGTCCGGCCAGTCGGTGCCCGGTGCCCGGGAGCTGGTGGCCAACGGTCTGAAAAAGTATTTCGTCGACCCCCAGGTGGAATTCAGCACCACCGCCAGCCGGCAGCAGATTCATGTTTTCGGCGAAGTGAACAGTCCGGGCACTTTTGCTTTTCACCGGCCGCTGCTGATGATGGAGGGATTGGCCCGGGCCGGCTGGTTTAACCGGGACGCCAACCGACAGAGGGTCCTGCTCATCCGGCGGGCCCAGGATAAATACAACGTTTTTTCGGTCAACAGCGGCGATTTCTTCCAGGATGGGGCCAAAGTCCCGGCCTTTTTTCTGCAATCCGGCGACATAGTCTATGTCATGCCCAGCAAAATCGCCAACGTGGAAAGATTTATGCAGAGGCTCCAAAACATCCTGCAGCCGCTTCTAACCGCTGAGCAGATGATCATTTTAGCGCCGATGATCATTGACGTTATCCAGGGTAAAAGGCTTTATGCCCCGATATCCATTCCGTAGCCGGATCCCGGCAGGACCGACGTTGCTGCCGGTCTGATTATCCCAGACGCCACTAACTTCCTCTCCCTGGCAGGATGGGGAGAGAACCGCTATCAGGATACCTTAATGAAGGTTTTTTTACTGCAAGCCTACCTGGGACGCCGGGAGGCGCCCATATTTCCTCTCGGTCTGGCCTACATTGCCGCCAGTCTCAGCCGTCACGAGGTCAAGGCCTTCGATCCGAATGTAGCCGCCGACCCCTATCATGATCTGGTGATGCAGATCGAGGAGTTTGACCCGGAAGTCATCGGTATTTCTTTTCGCAATATCGATACCACGCAGTATGGTGACCCTTATTATTATTTCAAAACTTTGAAACCGACCCTGGAGCTGCTCCGGAAGCTCCGTCCCCGAGTGCCGCTGGTCATCGGCGGTCCGGCCTTTTCCATCTTCGCTGATCAGATCATGGCCCGCCATCCTGAAATCGATTTGGGAGTCTATCTGGACGGTGAAGAAAGTTTTCCCGAACTGCTGGAGCACCTGGACTCGCCCGAGCGGGTTAAAGGGGTTTATTATCGGCAAAACGGCGCCATCCACTTCACCGGGGAGCGCCCGGCCACAGATTTTATCTGGTCCCTGAAACCGCGCTGGGATCTGTTTGAACTGAGCAAATACGACGGCCCGGAGAGCATAGGGGTGCTTTCTCGCCGGGGGTGCAGTCTGAAGTGCATCTACTGCGTCTATCCTTTTCTCACCGGCACCGTGCAGAAACTGCGTCCCCCGGCAGGCGTGGTGGACGAAATCGAGGAACTGGTGCACCGGTGGGGGGTCAAGCAGTTTGTCTTTGCCGATTCGGTCTTCGCCCTGCCCAAACACCATGCCGCCGCCATCTGCCGGGAGATCATCAGGCGTGGCGTCAAGGTCAACTGGGGGGCTTTTTTTAATGAGCGGCTGGCTGACCGGGAATTCCTGCAGTTAGCCAAAGACGCCGGCTGTGTCTCCTATGACTTTTCCTCCGACGGCTTCAATGACCGTTCCCTGCAACTGCTGCGCAAACCCTTTACCTTTGCCGACGTCTGGCGCACCTACCAGTTGGCTCAGACCTTCCAGGGGGTGCAGATGAAGTTTTTTTTCTTTGCCAATCCCCCCGGTCAGACGGTGGCCTCGTATCTGCACCTGATGTGGCTCTTTTTCAAGACCAAGTTTTCCCGGCAGCAGCCCAAACCGGTGCAGGTCTTCGTCAATGTGCCCCGGCTGATGCCCAATACGGAACTCTATGCCATCGCCCTGGCGGAAGGGAGTATTGCCCCCGAGGCCGATCTGTTGCCCGATACCGAGACGGTGCCATTGTCTCTGTTCTATCACAACCCCCAGGTGCCGTTTGTCGATGTCACCTTTGATCTGCTCCACCGGATCAAAACAGGGCTGAAAAAACTCATCCCCAACCTGAGGTTTAGCTGAACTGTGGCCAGTTTAGGGAGTATATCATGGGAAAACGCCAGACCAGCTTTCGGTTAGGCATGGCCGGCCTGATGGTTTTGATTCTTTTAGGTGGTATTTCGAGAGAGATCTTGTGCAGCCCTCAGGCCGAAGGAGTACCGGTAATGCTGGCCCAAAGCCAGGGCAGGGCTCGCGTCGAGGCGCCCCCGCAGCAACGGCACGTCTCCGGTTCAGCCGTGGACAACGGCGATTTTGAACAGGGCGACCTCCAGAATCCGGATCGGCCCGCAGGTTGGGAGCCCCTGCCGGAAACGACCCGCGCCGCCAGCTTTCTCTGGGATGAGACCGTGGCTTACTCCGGCAGAAAATCCCTGAAGATTATAAAAAATCAGGCCGATCAGGTCTCCGGGGTCCTGCAGCAGCTGGCCTGCCCCTCCCCCGAACGCTGGTATCAACTTTCGGCCTGGGTAAAAACCGAGGATCTCCTGACCCGCCCCGGCGCCCGGGGCGGCGCCTGTGTCACCGTGCTTTTTTTCATCCCCGGTCTGGAAGCGCCCCTGGCTTTTGAGAGTCCCTTTGTCACCACTGCCAGTGATTGGCAGCAACAAAAACTGGTGTTTGCGGTCCCCCAGGACTGTGCCACCATGAAGGTGATCCTTGGCGTGCAAGGCGCTCAGGGCGCGGTCTGGTGGGATAAGATCGAGGTGGCCGAGATCGCCCCGAAAACTGCGGCCCGCAGCGAAGCCGTGCGTCCGGAAGATCTGGACCGATATGGGGGCTATAAGGCCATTCAGGGCCGCCGCACCGGCTTTTTCCACGCCCAGCAAATCAATGGCCGCTGGTGGCTCATCACCCCGGAAGGCCACGGCTTCATTGCTGCGGGACTGCAAAGCATGTCCCGGAAAGGTCGGGAAGCCGAAGAGATTGAACAGGTCCGGAACGTGCCCACCCAACCCGGCACCGTCCGGGAGCGGTATCAGTTATTGACACAGCTGATGGAAGTAACCGCGTCTCAATTAGGGGCTGACTTCCAGACCCTCTTCCCCCAGGAAGTGCGCCAACAGATTAAAGACTCAGTGGAATCCGGCTCTCCCCAGGCCCCGGAACAGATCGACGAGGCCTTCCGGCGCATCGGCGAGATGGTTCACGGCACGGAGGCGCAACGGCAATGGCGGCAGGCCTCGGCCCAGCGCCTCAAGGACTGGGGTTTCAATCTGGTGAGCCATAATACCCTGTTTGACCAGGTGGTCTATGACCTGCCGGCCAGCCCCTCGCTCTGGGGTTTCCCGTTCATCGCCCCGGAGGTCCGGGTCCCGGCCCTCATCGGCCCCCGGAGTGCCCTGCCGGCCGGCATCCCCAGCGAAACCTTCGGCTTTCCGGATGTCTATGACCCAAAATTCAGGGACATCCTGGAGCGGGAATTTAGCCGAACCTCGGCCAGAGTCAAGGACGATCCATACCTGCTGGGCTATTTTTTAGGCAATGAACTGGCCTGGAGCGGCAATATCTTCACTCCGGCAGTGGAATTTTCCCTTTTTGATATGTTTATCGCCCTCCCCCCGGAAAGGCCGGGGAAACAGGCCGTGGTGGATTTCTTGCGCAGCCGCTACAGCGGCGACCCCGCCTCCTTTAACCAGGCCTGGGGCACTCAGATCAGAGATTTCCCTGACCTTATGACCCTCACGAGCCTGGGACCGGGGCGGGACGCAGCCCGCTGTCAACAGGACCGGTCCGCCTTTCTGGCTTTGACCGCGGAACAGTATTTTAAAATCAACCACGAGGTTATCAGACGATACGATCCCAATCATCTCATCCTGGGCGTCAGGTTCATGGGCGGCCAGCCCGTTTCCCGGGAGATCCTGGAGCCCATGGGCAGGTATGTGGATGTTGTCTCCTTTAATGCCTACGAACCCCTGCCTCCCCTGGAAAAACTGACAGAAGCCTACAGGATGCATCGCCGGCCCATGCTCATCACCGAATTCAGCTTCAGGGCCAAGGACAGCGGCCTGCCCAACACCCTGGGGCAGGGGTTTACCCTGAGGACCCAGAGAGAACGGGGCCTGTGGTACGAAAGATACGTGGCCCGGTTGCTGTCCTCCCCCCAGATAGTGGGTTTTACCTGGTACAAAGATGTGGATGACCAACCGGCGAACCGGGGAGAAAATTGTAACTATGGCTTAATGACGGTGAGAGAAGAGCCTTACGCCGAACTGGTGGCCAAGGTCAGGGAGGTTAACCGGCGTATATATGGTTTGGCCCGAACGGCCAGGGAATAATACATGGGGTACCTCACCCTCCCCCAAACACAGCAATCCACTTCCGGCCTCTGGGTCCTCCTGATTGCCTCGGAAGTAGCTCTGGCCATCAGTATCCTGCTCTACAACTACTACGCCCTCCTGCTCCTGCCCATTTTCTCCCTGCTGGCAGGGCTGGTGCTCTTCCCGGAACTGGCTTATTTTTTCTTTCTCTTTAATATTGTCAATCATATCTTGCAGTTCCAGATAGACTACGCCTTCTCGGACCCGCCCCGGTTGTGGCGGATGGAAGGCATACCCGTGGACATCGTGCTGGTGCCCGGTCCCATTGTGGATGCCCTCATTCTGGTGGCAGCCGTCTCCTGGCTCCTGGCCCGCCTGGCCGGCTTGCGGCTACCCTATCCCCGGACTGCCATAGACCTGCCCCTGGCGGTCTTTTTTTTCTGGGTATCTCTATCCCTGCTCTGGGCCCCGGACTGGCTGCCGGCTTTTATCCAGTTGGGCATGGTCATCTGCAGCTACCTGGCCTTTTACCTGACGGTGACAGTCCTGCGCACCCGGAAACTGTTCCACGCCGCCCTCTGGGTCCTGCTGGCCAGCGGGCTGGCGAATGCCCTGCTCGCCATCTATAGCCTACAGGCGCAAGCTTTTCTTAGAAAAATATTTATCCAGGAAAATATGCATTTCCTGGTCTCTTTTCTTGTTTCGGCCAAACAACGGGGGGCCGGGATGACCTACACGCTGTTCACGGCCGATTTCCTTAATATGGTCATCATGCTGGGCGCCGGCCTGTTCCTGGCTGTCAGGCAATTCAAGACCAAAGTCCTTGTCTTTGCGCTCCTGGTGATCATCACCTTCGGTTCGCTGACTACGTTATCCAAAGGCGGCCAGATTTCTCTGGTTGGCGGGCTGGTTTTTTTTATTTTCGCTTACAAACCGGCCAGAAAGTATTGGTACCTGTTCCTCCCCGGACTTGTGGCGGCTTTGCTGGTGCTCTTGCAACTCCTGCCCGTAGCCTTTCCCTGGCCGGAACGGGCCGAATTCACCCGGGAGCGCTTATCTTTTTTCGCCCGCAGCCTGATCTGGGAGAACGCCCTGGAAGACCTCATCGCCACCTATGGATTGGGCTACGGGGTGGGGAGCTTCTATTTCTCCCATAATCTCTGCCTGGACGTCCTGTTTAATTTCGGGATTATCGGCCTGGCCATCTGGTTCTGGCTGCTCTATCGGTTGATCCGGTCATTGTGGCAGGCGGTTTCCCGGCAGGCGGTCTCAAGCCCTGAGTACCCCCTGTTGCTGGCCGCGGCCGCCGGCCTGGTGTCCATTCTAATTTTCGGCCTCATCAACGGTTTTTATTTTGAAGAAAAAAACTGGCTGCTTTTCGGCCTCTGTATGGCTCTCGTCAATCTCGCCTCAAACCCTGCTGCGCCGCTGCCAGAGAGTAATCTCATCGGGCCGAAAGAATACCTCATCCGGAGTTGAATCCCGTGAAAATTGCCTTGATTTCTCCTTATGCCGATATCACCGCCTATGGCGTCCGTTGCCTTTCCTCTTACCTCAAGAGCCGGGGGCACCAGGTAAAGTTAATTTTTCTCCCTGACTATCGGGACGAACAGGACGAATTCCTGACCCGGCCGTATCTTTATACCGCGGAACTCTTGGCGGATATTACGGCGCATTGCCAGGGCTGCGGACTCATCGGTATTTCCCTTATGACCTTTTGTTTTGAGCGGGTGGCCCAGTTGAGCGATCATCTGCGCCAGAACCTTGACATACCGGTGGTCTGGGGCGGCATTCACGCCACCATCCGCCCGGAAGAGTGCCTTGAGCACGCTGACTTTGTCTGTCGGGGCGAAGGCGAGGAGGCCCTGGCCCAGTTGGCCCACACTCTGGAAACCGGTCAAAAACCTTGGGATATCGCCAATCTCAGCTACAAGCAGGACGGCCGGGCGTTACACAATCCTCTGGCTCCTCTGGTACAGGACCTGGATGCCTATCCTCTTCCCGATTATGATCTGGAGGACCATTATTACGCTCCCATGGCCCACCCTCCCCTGCGGCGGCTGACACTGGGTGCCTTCCAGGCGCTCATGGCCGCCAATCCGTTATCTCACCCGGAGCGGGGGCAGATCATCTATCAGACCATGGCCAGTCGGGGGTGTCCTTATCATTGCAGTTATTGCTGCAATAACTTCCTGCGCCAACTCTACCCCGGTCAGAAGTATGTGCGCTTTCTGGGGGTAGATCGGCTCATCGCGGAATTGCGAGACATCCGGACCCGGTTCCCCTTCCTGACCTTTGTTATTCTGTCTGACGATTCTTTTTTTTCCGCACCCATGACGTATTTAAGGCAATTCGCCCAGGCCTACGAGCAGGAAATCGGACTACCCTTTCGCTGTCTGGCCAGTCCCCTGGCCGTTACCGAGGCTAAACTGCAACTCCTAACCCGGGTGGGCCTGCGGGTCTTACAGATGGGCATCCAGACCGGCAGCGAATCTACCCGCCGGCTTTATAAACGAGAAGCCAGCGCCGCGCAGCTTATCGAAACCGGCAAGCTGGTGGCCCGCTTCATTCCGCCCCTGGAGCCTCCCCGTTACGACATTATCATCGACAACCCCTATGAAAGTCCGGCGGATATCGTCTCTACGGTCAGGCTGCTCCTCGATATCCCGGCACCTTATAAGGTTCACGCCTTTTCCCTGGTTTTCATTCCAGGCACCGAGCTGCACCGCCGTGCAGCTCAGGATGGCCTCATCGAAGATGAAAAACGCCAGATTTACCGGAAGCAGTTCCATACTCCCAGCAATGTGTATCTTAAAATCCTCCTGCGGCTCACCGGCAGCCGCTGGCCGGTGCCGTTGCTGCGCCTCCTGGCGCACCCGCAGCTCCTGACCTGGTTTAATCTCCCGCTCATGCGCCAACTGTTAAACAGCCTGAGACGGCTCAAAGTCTCCCGCTGGGTCCGCCGCCAGGGCTCCCTTACCCTGAAGGAAAAACATCAGGCTTAGGCTCAGGATCGGGCCGGAAAGCATAGTTCGGTGTGCAAATATTTAGAGGACGTGTTGCACGCGCCAGTTCGTTTTTCAAGGGAGCCAAAGGTTCCCCGTTTACTATTAATCCGAATTCTCATTGAACTGAAACATATCGAAGGGGTAACTTTTTGTAGGGGCGGTTCGCAAACCGCCCCTACAAAACGAATTTGGTGTTAGTCCTAAATGCTCCGCGTCCTCTGCGTCTCTGCGGTGAAAAATAAAACCGCAAAGCCTATGAGGTTGCGGAGTTTTTGCTTGCCGTGCGTGTCCCACTCACATCACGGTTGGAAAACATGCATATTGTCAGTAATGGGATTAAGGCGGGAGCGATAGAGATAGTCCGCATAGTGGCAGGGATGGCGTCGGACATACTGTTCCAGCAGGCTGACGAAGGCCTGCATGATTTGGGGCAATGCCACAGCTTTCCCGTCAGGGTTCTGGGTGGGCAATGGCGGGTTGATGTTAAGATTATGGCGGTTATCGGGTTGGCGCACCACAAAGACCGGCAGCATGGGGACACCCTGCTTCAGGCCCAGGGAAAACGGGGTGGGCGGCAGGAGGATCTGGCGCTGAAAAAAGGGCAGGGCTACTCTTTTTTGGCCCACCGGGCCATCGATGGTGAAAATAACAATTTCATTGGCCTCCAAGGCGCGATAGATCGGTCTGAGAAAGTTTTCCACATAGATAAAGCTGGCCGGGACCAGCCGGTCAAACTCCAGTTCCAGTTCCATCATTCTGTTATGTACTGCGGCTCGGGCATCCTCTTTGGCCAGGGTCAGGGGGTGGGTGGCCACCTGATGGACCCGGTAGCCGGCATACCCCAGGGCGGGGATGATAATTTTACGAAAACCGAAGTGGGTCAGCAGGATGATGACGCCCCGCCCCTGGGCCAGGCCAGCCTCTAAATTGTCCAGGCCGGTAAAAAAGGTCAGTTTCTTCAATTTGTACGCAGACATATCGGGCACGAGGCTCAATTCCTCAAAAACATCTTTTCTGATATTGATAAGACCTCTTTGCACCACCTCTGCCAGTTTCCCTCCCCCCAGGGCAGCCGGCCCCAGGGCCGCCAGTTCCGCAGCCATCATCCGCCTTTTGTCCCGGTCCAGGCGATAAGTCAGCTGGGCCGACCACTGAGCCAGGCGATGCAGCATCCTGATGGGCAAAGAATGGAGCAAAGCCCGGAATCCCGAGAGGCAGAGCAGTTTGGCTTTATTCTCCAGGTCTGTTAACATCATGAATTTTCTCCTACCCGGTTTTTTGAAATGATCTTATTTTTTCCCACAAAGATTTGACAAACATGATTTCGTCGTCGGCGAAAAACCGCCACCACCAGAGGCTGGCGCAATACACCAGCAGGCTGCCCGCCAGAACGGGAAAAGAGCCGCCCCCTACCTGGGCCAGCCCCAAGACCAGCACACCCGCCACCAGCCCCGGCTGCAGCAACAGCCGCAGCAACGGCAAACCTGCAATATGCCGGGCTGCCATGGCAAAACCGATGCCAAAAAATACCAGGTAGCCCAAGGCGGCGCTCAAGCCGGCCCCCACATAGCCATACGAGGGGATGAGGAGGAGACTGAGCAGAACCTTTACCCCCAGTGCCCCCAGGGAGCAATAAATTAAGGAATTCTGCCGGTTAATGGCCGACAGAGGATAGTCAAAGGCAAAGGATAACATGACAAAAACCAGGCCGGCGCACAGGATCCGAAAAACCTCTACGGCTGGGAGAAACTCCGGGCCGAAGACGAAAGGGATAATTGTCTCTGCCCAGCCGAAGAGCGGGATAAAAACCAGAAAGCCGAAAAAAAGCAGCAGTCGGAAGCACTTTTCATAAATGAGCCGCAGGGACTGTTGGTCACCTACGGCGGCCCGGGCCAACCGGGGATAGATGGCCGCCAGAAAGGCGTTGGGAAAAATAGAGGTTGCCAGCATCAGGGTGTGAGGGGCATAAAACATGGAAACTGCATAACTGTTCTGAAAGAATTGCAGCGACAGCAGCTCTACATTAATCAGCAGTTGATTCAACAAGATAAAGGTGCCGAAGATATAAGTTTCCTTGATAAAAAAGATAATCAGGCGTTTTTGCGGCCGTAGTTTCGGTTTAACAAAATATTTCCTGGCACAGAGTGAGGCCAGAACCAAGCGGCAGAAATGCGCCAGGCTCAAGCTCCAGAAAAAGCCGAAAAAACCCAGATCAAAAAAGATGACAATTAGGACCGAAGCGATGTTGAGGCTCTGATAGACTGCAGTTAACAGTGTCTCCAGACGCATTCTTTCAAAGGCCCGGAACATGGCCAGATGCAGGAAGGCGTCCCCCATGAAATTATAGGCCAGGAGGGCCAGGGCAATGCCTATGATGATCTGGGAGGAAAGGTGCAGCAGATAAACCGCCGCCACCACCAGGGGCAGCGACAGCCCCATATAGAGCCAGCGGGCCTGGAGGGCCGCCCCCAGATAAGCCGCAGCCGCCTCTTTATTCCTGGCAATCTCCCGGGTAACGATGCGGTCCAGACCGAGATAGGTAAAGGAAATGGGGATCAAGGCGAAGGCCAGGGCAAAGCCGTAGTCGCCGTAGAGGCTGGCCCCCAGATAGCGCGGCATTAGGAACATGGGCGCAAACTGGCCCGCCATATCGATGACTCGGGCTAAAAAAATAAAAAGAAAATTGCGCGACAGGGTGAAGATGGAGGTTTCGGTTGCGGTTTCGGTCGCCTCGGCCACCGGCGGTTTATTGCCCATCTCTGTTAAACACCACCCCAAGCAGCGGTTGACCCAGGTTGTGGAGGACCTGGCAGGCGTTCTGAACCTGCTCTACCCTTGCCGCCGCGGCCGCCAGCACCAACAGGACATGATCCGCCTGAGGAATCAACAAGGCCGCGTCGCTGCCATCCACGAGTGCCGGTGTCTCCACGATCACCGCATCATACTCTGCTCTCAGCGTGGCCAGCAGGTCGGATAACGGAGGCTGGGCCAGCAGGCGCCCGGGATAGGGCCGAATGGAGCCGGCGGCAATAAGGTCCAACCCAGAAGTGCCGGTGGGCTGGATAATATCCGGCACCTGGACTTCTCCCCGGAGGAAATCGGTTAACCCGGGGGTCAGCTCGGTATACTCGAAGAGGAAATGCAGGTGGGGCCGACGCAGGTTGCCCTCCAGCAGGAGTACCCTCAATCCGGATTGCGCCATGGTGGCGGCCAGGT
This sequence comes from Deltaproteobacteria bacterium, assembly GCA_016874895.1. GTDB lineage: Bacteria > Desulfobacterota > Desulfobaccia > Desulfobaccales > Desulfobaccaceae > Desulfobacca. Next base: position 10,179 of record VGSX01000009.1, on the reverse strand, counting down.
GACTGGCAATGGTGCTCTTGCCCTCCCCCGGTATCGTACTGGTAACCGCCAGCACCCCGATTTCTCGGCCTCCCAGAGCAATTTTCAGGTTGGTGTACAGGTCCCAGAAGCGGTCCCACCAGGGAAGAGAGACCGGGGCTGCCCCGTTCCGGAGAGAAGTCAAAAAGCCGGGCGCCACCTGGGGAATAAGCCCCAACAACGGCGCCTCCAGATATTTTTTGGCCTCCTGGGCGGTTTTGATGGTATCATTTAGGTATTCCAGGAGGAAAATCAACACCAGCCCCACCGGCAGGGCCGCCAGCAGGGCCAGGACCAGGATTTTAATTCTCTTGGGAAAAAACAGATCTTTTTTGGCAGACATGGCCTCCTGGGCCTCCTGCACCAAAACGGCATAGGAAATGTTCATACTCTCCATGACGGCCGTGTTTTCCAATTTATTTTTCAAGATCCGATACTGGTTATGATAAATTGACGTATTGGCGGATAACAGGTTCAATTCTTTCTGCTTTTCGACTAAAGAATCGATTTCCCGGTCTTTCTCGGCCAACTGCCGGGCCACCACCCGGGCCATGGCGGTTTGGGCAATGATGCTGATTTCGGTATTGCCCTGACGTTCCAGCAGCGAATCAAGGTAGGGGTTGCGCTCCTTGGTCTCGCTGGAGAAGGTCTTGGTGATTTCCTGGCGGAGGGCTCGCTTGATCTGGTCCACCCTGTTTTTTAAGGTCTTAACCTCGGGATGGTCGGGGGTTAATTCCGCCAGGGCCCCGGCCAGCCTGGCCTCACTCTCCAGTAATTCATCTTTGAAATTGGCAATATTCGGATTTTTCTCCAGCACGGTTCTCTTTTTGTGAAACCCGGGCTGTTTTTGGAGGAGCTTCTGCATCGTCTCCAGGCTTACCTGGTGTTCGGCCAGGGTCCGGTCCGTCTCTCGGAGCCGGGACTCCAGGTCCGATCGCTCGGCCAGCAAGGAGTTGATCTGCACCCGGGGATCGCTCAGTTTTTCTCTCACCCGATAAGCCGCCTCGGCATCTTCGGCGGCGCTGATTTTTTCCGTGAGGTCCTCGAGTTGTTGTTCAATGCCCTGACGAACGGCGCCGATCCGGTCCCGATACAAGCCCGCCAGAAAGGCGGAAAACTCCTGGGCGATGGCGTTGGCGATCCGCACGGCCTCCTCCCGATCCGGGGAATAGCCGGCAATTTCCAGAACCTCCGCCGCTTTGACCCTTTTGATCCGCACCCCCCGGTGCTGCCACAAGAGCAGTTTGGGCATCCGCAGGAAAGTGATGAAAAAATCTTTCGGTTCAATGAGATTGCCGCCGGCGTCGGTAAGCTGCAGTTCCCGGATAACCTTGGCAGCAATGGGATTGATGTCTGCCAGAGCCATGAACGTATCGATAATATTGCGCTCTTCGGCAAAACTCATCCGGGGGTTGGCGATATTGACCTGCAGCGCCGGATCAAGAATCATCATGATTTGAATGTTTTCGAGATGGATCAATGACTTGGCGGAAATCTGGTATATGGGGGTGAGAAAAAACGTGGGCAGAAGCGCCAGTCCGACGATGATCACCACAGCCTGGAGCAATACCCACCTGCGACGCAACATTATCCGCCAGTACGCTCTCAACTCCATCTACTGCGTTCCTCGTTACAGTTCCTCATGGGCCTACGGACCACCCGTAAAGCATGAAAAGTTTGTTTGAAGGCGGGATGCGCTCCGCTTTCCCGCCCTACATTGTGAACTTTTCAGGACAGTACATAGCAATTGATCAAAGGATTTTTCCAAGGGAAGAGAAGAAAAAGCCTTAAGCTGGATGATCCTGGCTTGTAGGCATGTTCGCATTATGGCATAGTCTGGCCAGAAAGGAAATGCTTTTTAGGGAAGTTAACCACCTACGTCCCCCGGCCACCCTCTATCATGCCAGACAGACTCTGGTCCATCCGAAACTGCGGCGGTCCCCTTGCAGTTCGGAGCAAAAAGGAAAATAGTGTTTGTAGGGGCGGGGTTACCCCGCCCCTACGATGAGTTTCCCCAAATCATAAAGGGGGGTTCCGGAGAAAACTAACGTGTGACCTTTCAGAGTTAATTTAATCACCGGGCAGAATAAACTTGTGTCAACGGCTCAAATATGCTTAACTCAAAGGTACTGCAAACAATCTGCCGGGGAAAAAAATCTTTTAATCATGTTTGTTAACCCTTCAAGCCCGTGCAGAAATCTAAAAAAAAACAACATACAATGAAATTGTCCGACACCGAGGCTGAGAAGTCTTGTTTCGCAGGTTTGGAAAATCTCATCGGTCTGACTCTACTCTGGCGGAATCTATCTTTTGAGGCACGGGCAAAAAATCTGCTTCCTTGACTTATCCACGGGAGCCGTAAGAGAAATACCCCTATCTCCGGGGTTGCGGGCCCATTTTTTAGGAGGTCGGGGCATTAATATGGTTCTCTTGTATACCCACACCCTGCCCCAGACCGATCCTTTGGATCCGGCCACACCCCTGATTATTGGTGCCGGTCTGCTTTCCGGAGCCCCGGTTCCCACTGCCGCCCGGATGAATATCAGCGGCCGGTCCCCGGAAACCGGTCTGTTGGGAGATTCCAATATCGGCGGTCATTTTGCCCCCCTGTTGCGGCAGAACGGCTATGATCACCTGGTCATAACCGGGAAGGCCCCTCAGCCGGTCTATCTCTCCCTGGAACAGGGAAAAATCAGCCTGCTGGATGCGGCCTCCCTCTGGGGCCGGGATACTCTGGAAACCCTGGAGCTGCTGCAACGCCGGCATGGTCCGGCCAGCCAATCCCTGGTTATCGGTCCTGCCGGAGAAAACCTGGTCAGGTTCGCCACCATCAGGCACGGCAGAAAGAATACTGCCGGCCGCACCGGTTTGGGCTGCCTCATGGGCGCCAAAAATCTCAAGGCCATTGTCGCTCAACCCGGCCCGGCCTTGGATTCGGCCTACCCCCAGGAACTGATCGCCTATGCCCGGGAATTGACCCAGCGCCTGAAAAAGTCCCGAACTTCCGAAGTGTTGCATCGTCTGGGAACGCCTTTCCTCTACGATCTGCACAATCAGCGGGGCATACTGCGGACCCGCAACGCTCTGCTGAACCAGTTCAAGGAAGGCCGGGGCCTCAGATCCCCGCACCTGAAAAAATATTACACCGAAACCAGGGGGTGTTTCGCCTGTCCCATCCGCTGCCATCACAGTTACCGGTTCCCGGGACGGGATCAGACGGAGATCACCGGCTACGGTTTTGAATACGGGGTTTTAGGTTCGTTGGGCCCCGTGTGCGGGCTGGGCAACCTGGAAGGGCTTTTACGCCTGAACGAACTGCTCAACCGCCTGGGGCTGGACGCCGCCTCCACCGGCAACCTCATTGCCTGGGCTATGGAGCTTTTTCAGCGCGGTCTCCTGACCAGGGCAGATACGGACGGCCTGGAATTAACCTGGGGTGATGAGGAGGTCATCACCCGGCTCATCGAGCAGATTGTCTACCGCCAGGGCTTGGGTGCCATCCTGGCTGACGGCGCCCGGGCGGCCGCAGGCAGATGGGGTCCCGAAGCCGCCGGCTATCTTATCTGGTCCAAATACCTGCCTCAGTCCGACTCCGTGGATTTGCGGGCCTTCAAGGGGTTTGCCCTGGGGGTGGCCACTGCCTCCCGGGGCGCCGATCACCTGCGCAGCCGCCCCACCCTGGAAGCTCTCAATTTGACTGCCGCTGAACTGGCGCAGCATTATGGCCCCCAGGTCTCCCCCGATCCCACTTCGTATCAGGGAAAAGCCCAGGCAGTCTGGCACTCCGAGATCGCCTACGCCCTGGCCGACGCCCTGGGACTCTGCCGCTTCGCCCAGAATTTTAACAGTACGAATCATATGAATTTGACCGATTTCTCCCGCCTCATCTCTTACGCCACGGGCCTGGACCTCTCCGAGGCCGAACTCCGGCGTATCGGGGAGAGGATCATCACCCTGGAGCGCCTGTTCCTCATGCGGGAAGGGCTGGACCGCCGGAATGACACCCTGCCCGACCGCTACTTCGACGAACCCCTCCCCCTGGGGCCTTATCAGGGGGAACACCTGGATCGGAAGGCTTTCGAAACAATGCTCACCGAATACTATCACCTGCACAACTGGGATGTGGCCACGGGCAACCCCTCGGCGGCCTGCCTGGAAGAACTGAATCTCACTAACCTGACTGATCTTGTGGATGCCCCATGACTCTGGTGGAAATGTTGGAGAGAAATGCCCGGGACCTGCCTGACCAGACGGCTCTGATCTTCCGGGATGAAAAAGTCAGCTATCGGCAACTGAATGACCGGGTCAACCGACTGGCCCAGGCACTCCTGAAATTGGGTTGCCGGCCCGGGGACCGGGTCTGCTTCCTGCTGCCCCGGATTCCCGAACTGGTGCTTACCTTCCTGGCCGGAGCCAAAGTGCGGGCCATCGTGGCCCCGGTGAACTTTGATCTGCCGGCCAGAGAGATTGCCGCTACCCTGGGCCAGCTCAACCCCCGGGTAATCGTCTGTCATGCCGATTACCTGACCCTGCTGCTTCCGGCCGGCCCGGAAACTACGTTCATCTTGACGGGCAGCACTGAGAGCCGGCCGGGTTGCTTACTCTGGGATGAGCTGTTAGCCCCGCAGCCCTCCCATAACCCCAGCCTGGCCATTGCTGCGGCCGACCCGGTCTATCTCAACTATACCTCCGGTTCCACCGGCAACGCCCGGGGCGCGGTCACCACCCATGAGCATATCTACTGGAATACCCGCTCTTCGGTGGAAACACTGGGACTGACCCCGGCGGACGTCCATCTCTGTCTGTTCGCGCCCTTCGCCCATCCCCATGAATTATTTGCCCGGCCGCTGTATCTGGGGGGGACCATGGTCCTGCTGGATTCCATCCGGCCCCGGACCATCGCCCGGACCATTATGGCCCATGGGGTTACCTGTCTTATGGCCTTGGCTCCCTTTTTCCGCAATCTCATCGAAGTGGCCGCGTCCGAAAAATTCGACCTGAGTTCTCTCAGGCTGCCGGAAAGCGGCGGCATGCACACCCCGGTGGAACTGATCCAAGCGTTCCGGGAAGCCTTCGGCGTCCCCATCTACGCCGTCTGGGGCAGCACCGAAACCACGGGCATCGCCCTGGCCAATCATCCCGGGGGCGAACCCGTTCTCGGCTCCGTGGGTCAACCCTGCTCCTATTACGAGGTCAAGATTGTGGGCGAAGACGGCCAGGAACTGTCTCCGGGTATGATCGGCGAGTTGATTTTCCGCGGCCCGGGAGTAGTCCAGGCTTATTTCGAGGAACAGGAAGAAAACCATTATAAATATTTCCGCCACGGCTGGTATCATAGCGGTGATTTGGGCCGGCGGGATGCAGCCGGCAATTTTTATTTTGTGGAACGCAAGAGCGGCATGCTCAAAGTGGCCGGCCACCAGGTGTATCCTTTGGAGATTGAACTGAAACTCATGCGCCATGCTGCCATTCAGGAAGCGGCCGTCATCGGCATCCCCGATCCCCGGCGGGGCGAGGTCCCCAAGGCCTTCGTGGTCTTGAAGAATGGCGCCCATCTGGAGCGGCGGGACATCATCCGCTATTGCGCCCAGGAAATGGCGACTTACAAAGTCCCCCGGGAAGTGGAAATCTGCGCTTCCCTCCCCAAAATCGGCAGCGGCAAAATTAACAAAAAGGCGTTACGGCAATGAAAGCACTGGTGGTGAATTGTGAGTGGCAACCCCGGAAAGGATATCAGCTCTCCGACCTGGAACTGCGGCAACGCAAGGCTTTGTGCGGCAGCCAGGTCTGGCGGCAGCCTCAGTTTGCCATCCAGGAGGTGCCCGATCCCGTCCCCGGCGACGATGAAGTAATAATCCGCGTCGGCGCCTGCGGCATCTGCGGCTCCGATGTGCATCTCTTCGAGACCGATGCCCAGGGTTACATCAGCTTTTCCGGCCTCGTCAAGCTGCCCGCCATTCTGGGCCACGAATTTTCCGGAACCGTGGTGGAGGTGGGAAAAAATACCCGCAATCTGCGCGTCGGCGATCCGGTGACCGTGGAAAGCATCCAGTGGTGCGGCCTGTGCACGCCGTGCCGCAGCGGCGCGGTCAACCAGTGCCGGCAGGTGGAGTTGCTGGGACTGAGCACCAACGGCGCCTTTGCCGACTACATTGCCATGAAAGAAAAATACTGCTGGCCCCTCAACAGTCTGCGGGCCTCTTATGCCGAAGACGACATCTTCGAGATCGGCGCCCTCATCGAGCCGGTGGGCTGCGCCTACAACGGTATCTTTGTCAGCGGCGGCGGCCTGCGCCCCGGGGAAACCCTGGCGGTTTACGGCGTCGGCCCCATCGGCCTGGCCGCCGTGGCATTGGGCCGCCTGGCCGGGGCCAGCCGGATTATCGCCTTTGACATAATGGACCGGCGCCTGGAATTGGCCACCAGGTTCGGGGCGGATGCCGTCTTTCACCTGGGGAACCTGAAGCAGGCTAACATCCGGGCCAGCCACAAGGTGCTGGAATTAACCGATGGCGTCGGCGCCGACGTCCAGATCGAAGCCGCGGGGGATGCCCCCTACACCATCCCGGAAATGGAGCAGGCAGCCGGGCCCCGGGGCCGGATTATCTATCTGGGCCGGGCTGAACAGTCCGCCGCCATTTCCCTCAATGGCATGGTCTCCGGGGCCCAATGCCTGGCCGGGGCCCGGGGCCATTCCGGCTACGGCATCTATCCCAATATTATCCGGCTCATCGCCGCCGGGCGCATCAACTTCCAGGACATGATCACCGCCCGGTTTCCTTTTAACCAAATACTGGACGCCTTCAGCCGCGCCTCCCAGCGGCTCGATGGTAAGATCCTCATTAAAATGGGTCAATGAGCCGATTACAGAAAATAAAGGCTAAAAATGATTAACTCTGATGTCTTCAAGTTTTTTTGACCCGATAGTAATGTCATGATCTCCGTCATCGTCCCGGCCTATAACGAGGCTACCAATATCGCCCATTGTTTGCAGGCATTATCCGGGCAGACCTATCCCCGGGAGCAGTTCGAGATCATTGTGGTGAACGACGGCTCCACCGATGCCACTCCCGAGATCGCGGCAGGTTTTGCCGGGGTCAGGGTCATCAGCCAGGCCAACCAGGGTCCGGCCGCGGCCCGAAATCACGGCGTCCGGGAGGCCAGGGGTGAAATCGTCCTGTTTACCGATGCGGACTGCCGGCCCCGGCCTGACTGGGTGGCCCAGATGGTGCAACCCTTTCAGGAAAATCCTGACATCGTCGCGGTTAAGGGGGCCTACGAGACCGGTCAGCGGAACTGGACCTCCCGGTTTGTCCAACTGGAATTCGAAGACAGATACGACCGCTTAAGAAAATCAGCCTTTATTGATTTTGTCGATACCTATGCCGCCGCCTATCGCCGGGACACTTTCCTCCAGGCCGGGGGGTTTAGCCTGGATTTTCGCCTGCCCTCGGCGGAAGACGCGGAACTCGGCTTCCGCCTGGCTAATCAGGGCTATCTGATGGTTTTCAATCCCCAAGCCCGGGTCAGCCACCTTCACCCCGCTTCGCCTCTGCACTATCTGCAGAAGAAATATCTCTTCGCCTATTGGCGGCTTTTTGCCGCTTTGAAAAACCCCAATAAACTCCTGGGTGATTCTTATACCCCGCAGTTGATGAAATTTCAGTTGCTGCTTTTTCCCTTGCTGGTAACCGCGGTCCTCCTGGCGGTTATTACCCCGGCAGCCACCTCGGCGGCACTGTTCCTGAGCGCTCTTTACCTGGCCACCACCCTGCCCTTTCTGGTGAAAAGCTATCACCGGGACCGGCCACTCCTGCCCCTGGCCCCTTTTTTTCTGCTGCTGCGGTCGGCCGGCCAGTTCTGGGGGGTGGTAATCTGTTTGAAGGATAATTATTATTTAAAAAGATATGGTACTAAAAAGGATTCTTGATCTCAGTCTGGCGTTTGTGGGAGTAATTGTTCTCTCTCCCCTTTTTCTGCTCTGCGCCGGCCTCATACTGCTGGAGTCGGGTCGCCCGGTCTTTTTTTTCCAAGAGCGATGCGGCCGGAACGGGAAGCTTTTCCGGTTGCGGAAATTTCGCACCATGGTCCCCGACGCCGAAGCACGTATTTTCAGCGATCCGGAGTTAGAAAGGCTCTACAAACAAAAATTCAAACTCCCTGAGGACGTCGACTCGTTAATCACTCCGGTCGGTCGGATTTTGCGCCGCACCAGCATCGATGAATTGCCGCAATTATTTAATGTCCTGGCCGGGGACATGAGCCTGGTGGGGCCCCGACCGGTGGTCCCCCAGGAAATCGGGCGCTACGGCGACCTTAAAGACAAAGTGCTCTCCGTCACCCCGGGTTTATCCGGTTTATGGCAGGTCTCCGGACGGAACCGGGTGGACTATCCCCAACGGGCCTGGATGGATGTATACTATATTGACCATCAATCTTTTTGGCTGGATGTCAAAATCATCCTGCGGACGGTCAAGGCCTTGCTGGAAGGCTCCCACTAAATCCGTTTAACCCCTGGTGAGAAAAAAATGCCCAAGCTGCGCCCCGTTCTCTTTCTCAATCCTCCTTTTAAACCCGAATTCGGCCGTTTCTCCCGGGAACAGCGCTCTCCCGCCATTACCAAAAGCGGTACTTTTTATTATCCCATGTGGCTCTGTTACGCCGCCGCGCTGGTGCGTCAGCGCGGCTGGCCGGTGCAGGTCATCGACGCCCCGGCTAAAAGGCTGACCCTCCAGCAGGTGCTGTCCCAGGTGAAAACCCTGCAACCCGGGCTGGTGGTGCTGGATACCAGTACTGCCAGCATCGTCAATGACGTGCAGGTGGGGGAAGCCATCAAGGCCCTGCTGCCGGAGACCGCCATCATCCTGGTGGGTCCCCACGTTTCCGCCACCGCCGCCGAAACCCTGGCCCTGTCAACCCGGATTGACGCCGTGGCCCGCCGGGAATACGAATTCACCATCCTGGCCGCGGCCCAGGCCCTGGCGGAGCATCACGGCCCCGTCAGCGAAGCCCTGGCCGACATCGACGGCCTGTCTTACCGGGACGCCTCGGGCCAGATATTTCATAATCCAGACCGACCCCTCGTTGAGGATCTGTCCCAGTTTCCCTGGGTGTCCCGGATTTATAAGGATTTTCTCAACTACCGGGACTATTTTTATTCGGGCAACCTTTATCCCGTGGTTACCATTATTGCCGGCCGGGGCTGCCCCCACCGCTGCAATTTCTGCGTTTATCCTCAAACCTTTACCGGCAATTTCTACCGCCGCCGCCCCGTCGTCGACCTGGTGGATGAAATTTGCTATATTTTAAAGAATTTCTCGCCTCTGGGCGAAATCATGCTGGAAGACGACACCATCGACGCCAAAAAACAGCATTGCCTGGAATTCTGTGAAGAGATTTTACGCCGGGGCCTGAAATGTGCCTGGTCCGCCAATTCCCGGGTGGACCTGGATCTCGAAACCATGAAACTGATGAAACGGGCCGGTTGCCGTTCCCTCCTGGTGGGCTTCGAATCCGGCAGCGAGGACCTGCTCCGGGAAATGAAAAAGGGCATTAATATTAATAAGTCAATAAATTTCATGGAGAATGCCCGCAAGGCCGGCATCCTCATCAACGGCACCTTCCTGGTGGGATTGGAAGGCGAAACCCTTCAAACCATGCAGGCAACCGTGGATCTGGCCATCCGCCTCAATCCGGATATCGCCCAGTTCTTTCCCATCATGGTCTACCCCGGCACCGCCCTTTACGACCGCTACCGGGAAAAAGGCTACATCAAGGCTGAGTCTTACGCCGACTGGGTCACACCCGAAGGCCTGCACAACTGCGTCATCGACCTGCCCGATCTCTCCGGCAAAGACCTGGTGAGGTTTTGCGATCAGGCCCGCCGCGCTTTCTATCTGCGCCCCGGCTATTGGTTCTACAAGTTCATCCAGGGGCTCACCAACCCCCGGGAAGGCTTGCGCACCCTGCTGGCGGCCCGCACTTTTTTTAAGTACCTCTGGCGAGGCAGCTTTCCCCGGCAACCGGATCTCGCTGCCCGCCACCCGGAACGACGGCCCGGAATGTACCACTAGTTTTGACGCACCCAGGGTAACATATTGTTATTAATAGACTATTTTATTACACCAGCATCGGGGTAAGGGGGGGGTGAGGGAGAGCATG
>VGSX01000008.1 GCA_016874895.1 Deltaproteobacteria bacterium | reverse complement strand
CCTTATTCTTTTCTCGGGGACGGACCGCCGCCACTGCACTATTATCTGGCCATCCCGGCGGAAAAAATAAATTTTTCTGCTTTTTCTAGACGATACCTGATATAATAACCTTGCTTCGATGCCCTGATCTCAAAAAGTTAGTAAAAATTGCCGGGAAAGGTTCGGCTGAGGTGAAAGTCGCATCCTTTATTTTGCCATGTTCTCTGAAAAATTCAATATCAAAAATCAATTGCGGTCCGGCAGAATTTTTTCGCGCCCGGAAAGCACAGGAGCACCTTGACAAATTCGGCTAATCATGGTTTAAATTCAATTTTGGGCATTAATTTAAGATAAGGTAATGGTATTTCAGTTATGAAGCGAACGTATCAACCCCACAATCTGAAGCGCTCCCGCGCCTACGGCTTCTTGGTTCGTATGAGCACTCGGGGCGGCCGGCTGGTCATTAAACGACGCCGGGCCAAAGGCAGAAAAAGACTGGGCGTCTAATGGGAAGGTATTAGGTCGCGCGCCACTTCCGAATAACTATTCACATTATCGCAGGCAAAGTTATTTTTCGGGGCCAGGCCAGATTTTCCAAAGCTGATCGATTGCTGCACCGGGATGAATTTCAGCGGGTCAAACGTCTCGGAGTGAATCGGTACACCGCGCATTTTATCGTCTCTCTGGCCGAAAATGACGAACACCGGCCTCGTCTCGGGGTGGTAACGACCAAACGACTGGGTAAAGCCGTACGACGGAATCGGGTTAAACGACTACTGCGGGAATTTTTCAGGCTCCATAAGGGAGTTCTGCCCCCTCAAGATATCGTTATCATTGCCAAGAGAGGAGCTGCCGATCTAACCTACGCCCAGGTCAAGGCGGAGTTGGAGGTGGTCCTCTCCTTTGTTGGAGCTCAAGATGGGGCTTGTGGGTAAGTCCATCATCATGCTTCTCAGGGGCTACCAGATTTTTATTTCCCCCCTTTTCCCTCATTCCTGCCGTTTTTATCCCAGTTGTTCCGAATACGCCTGCCAGGCGCTGCACAAATACGGGGCCGGCAAAGGCCTCCGGTTGAGCTGTCGCAGGCTCTTAAAATGCCATCCCTTTCATCCGGGCGGTTTGGATCCGATACCCTGATAATAATCTGCAATCAACTGAACATTTTTGTCCTTTATCCCCTACTCCACCCGCATGCGGGGGGAGGAGGTGAGGGAGGCATAATCGCCCATTGATTGCGATGTGGTATGAGAGGTGCCAACGCCGTTGACAGCCGAAAGCAAGGTTCCCCTCGCCAAGGATAACTCCCTGTCTCGAAGCCCGTCTGGGACACTCGGCCCCACTTTCTGGTATAGCGGTATTGCCCCGCTGAGGAAAAGCTATGGAAAAACGAATGTTGTTGGCTCTGGCCATAAGTTTCATTATCTTTGCCGGATTCGGCTATATCCAACAGAGATATATGACTCCTCCCCCTCCCCCCCAGGAGGCCAAACCGGAAGAGCAGGCTGCAGTAGCGAAACCGACTCCCAGTCTGTCCCCGATGGCCCCGGCCCCTGCGCTCCCGCCTCCGCCCATCCGGGAGCAGCAGTCCAAAGAGGTAATCGTTGACACCCCCCTGTACCGGGCCGTTTTCACCCAGCAGGGCGCCCGGCTGCAAAGCTTCCGCCTTAAAAAGTTCTGGGATCACTTGCCCTTTACCCAGGTGGCGAATTTCAATCTCTGGCTTTTCAGTATCGACATTCAAAAGTATAAAAAGGTGGGCTCCGAGATCACCGCTCCCAAGGAACTGGTTCACACCGGCAGCCCCGACCTTTTGCCCCTGACGCTGGTTTGGAACGCGGCCTCCGGTTCCGTGGGCAGCGAGGCCTTTTATACTGCCAGCCAGGAAAAGCTGACCCTGGCGGCCGGGGACGAGGCCCAGCTTACTTTCACCACGGTCCAGCCCGACGGCGTCACCCTGGTGAAGACCTATACTTTTAAGGGGAATAGTTATCAGCTGGACCTGACCGCCACGGTCCAAAACCAGGGAGGCCGATCCCTCCAGGGAAACCTGTCTCTAGCCCTCTCCGATAACTTCAGCAAGCCCCAGGATTACGGCTTCCTCGGGTTCATCTGGTCCGCCAATAAAAGCCGGGACGAAATTGCCAGTGCCGGTCTGAAGGAACCCAAAATGATCAGTGAGTTGGACTGGGCGGCGCTGTCCACCGGCTACTTCATGATGGCCATGGTCCCCCCCCCGGCGGAATTCAAAACCACCGCCATGGTGCGAGACTTACCCGGCAAGATGATGACTGCCACCCTGGAAACCCCGGTGGCGGCGCTCCCCCCGGGACAGGAGCTGGCCATCCCTTATACCCTTTATTTCGGACCGAAAGACCGGTCTATCCTTGCCCCCCTGGGGTTTGGGTTGGAAAAGGCGGTGGATTTCGGCTGGTTCCAGATTCTAGCCCTGCCGCTACTCTATGTCCTGAAGATATTTTATAATTTCCTGCACAACTATGGACTGGCCATCGTCGTTCTCACCTTTCTTATCCGGGTGCTTTTCATCTACCCGAATCACAAAAGCTTTAAATCCATGCAGGACATGCAGAAACTGCAACCGAAGATAGCCAAATTGCGGGAAAAATATAAAGACGAGCGCGAGGCCTTGAACAAAGAACTCATGGGCTTATACCGCACCTACAAGGTCAACCCCCTGGGCGGCTGCCTCCCGATGCTGCTGCAACTCCCCGTATTCATTGCGCTCTATAATATTCTGGGATATGCCATCGAACTACGCCACGCCCCCTTTATCTCCACGCTGCCCTTCACCGACATCGTCTGGCTGGCCGATCTGTCCGCCAAGGACCCGCTCTTGATTACGCCTATCATTATGGGAGCAACCATGTTCGTCCAACAGAAGATGACCCCCACTCCGGGCGATCCGGCGCAGGCCAAGCTGATGTTATTTTTACCCATCATCTTCACCTTTTTTTTCCTGAATTTCGCATCCGGTCTGGTGTTATATTGGCTTCTCAATAATGTTCTGGCCATCATCCAGCAATATTACACCAACAAGTATCTGTCTTAACCACGGCGGAGGTCTGCATGATTTTTATGGAATTCGAAGGGAAAGATCCTGAAGATGCCATTTCCCAGGCCGCGGCGCATTTCAACGTTCCTCCGGAAAAACTGGAAATCGAGATCGTTTCTTTGGGCTCTTCCGGCCTTTTCGGCCTCTTAGGTGGAAAAAAGGCCAAAATCCGCGCTGCCATCAAGTCGGCGGCCCAGGAAATTGTCGAAGCACATATGGAATCCGAGGCCGTCCCGGAAACCGTCTCCCCGGTCGAATCCCCCGGCGAGGCGGACCTGGCCCCATTGGCCCAGGATATTTTGACCCAGATACTCCTTAACATGGGAGAAACCTGCACCATCCACAGCTCCCAGGAACTCAATCAGGTAAATCTCGTCATCGAGGGGGAAGACGCCGGCCTGCTCATCGGCAAACAAGGTCAAACGTTGGAAGCCCTGCAGTATCTGGTTACCAAAATTCTCTCCAAACAGACCAAGAAAAAGCCCCGGGTGGTCATCGATATCGAATCCTACCGCAACCGGCATAAACAAGCCTTGATCGAACTTGCCCTTAAAAATGGGGAAAAGGCCAAGCGCGTCGGCAAGCCGGTGACCCTCAATCCCATGAACGCCCATGACCGGCGCATCGTTCATCTGGCCCTGCAACAGGACAAAGAAATCAAGACCAAAAGCCGGGGCGAGGGGTTGTATAAAAAGATCATCATCTATCCGGTGAAAAAGAAAAGAGACATGGAGGCAGTCAGCGAACTCGGGTGAAGCGGGACACCATCGCCGCCATTTCCACTCCTCCGGGCCAGGCCGGCATAGGCATCGTGCGTTTGAGCGGTCCCCAGGCCCAAACCATCGCGGCCCGGATTTTTCGGCCCCACCGCCCCCGCCGCTTCCCTTTCCCCGGCCATCGGCTGATCCTGGGGCAGATCATCTCCCCGGACGATGGCCAGGTGGTGGATGAAGTTCTGCTGGCCTGTATGCCAGCCCCCCACAGCTACACCCGGGAAGACGTGGTGGAGATCAATTGTCACTCCGGCTACGCCGTCTTGCAGCGCATCGTCCACCTGACCCTGCAGCAGGGGGCCAGGCTGGCCGACCCCGGCGAATTCACCCTGCGGGCCTTTCTTTCCGGCCGCATCGATCTGACCCAGGCGGAAGCCGTGTTGGACACCATTCAGGCCAGGAGCGAGGCCGGCCTGAGGGTGGCCGCAGCCCATTTAGCCGGCGGCCTGGGTCAAAAAATCTCCCGGATGCGGGATTCTCTCCTGGACCTGTTGAGCCGGGTTGAGGCTGATTTGGATTTCGGGGAAGAATTGCCGGAATTGGACTGTACCACCCTGCTCCAGCCGCTTCACACCCTGGCCGGAGACATCGCCGCCCTGAAACAGTCCTATGTTCAGGGGCGCCTGCTCCGGGAAGGGTTCCAGGTGGTCCTGGCCGGCCGCCCCAATGCCGGCAAGTCCAGTCTCCTCAATCAGCTGCTCCAGACCGAGCGGGCCCTGGTCACTGAGGTGCCGGGCACGACCCGGGATGTCATCGCCGAAAATCTGATCATCCAGGGCCTGCCCGTCTGCCTGGTAGACACCGCCGGGCTGCGGCAGGCTCATAACCTGGTGGAAGAGCTGGGCATCCAGAGGACCGAGGAACAGGTGGCCCGGGCCGATCTGGTGCTCTATCTGGTGGATGCCAGCCGACCCTGGCACCCGGAAGACATTCGCCACCTGCAGGCTTTGGCGGGTCAACCGGCCCTGCTGGTCCGCAATAAATGCGACCTGCCCCCCGCCGCCCCGGATGACCTGATTCCGGCCCCCTGGCCCCATCCCGTCCTTGCCATCTCCGCCCTCACCGGCCAGGGCCTGCCCGCCTTAAAAGACGCCATCTTCCAGGCCGCCACGGGAGGAACAAGCTCCTTCAGCAGCCAGGTGGTAACCCAAGCCCGCCACCATCAGCACCTGGAAAGGTGCCAGCATAACCTGGACCAAGCCAGGGAACTCATCGCCTCCCATCAGCCCGCAGAGCTAGTGGCTCTGGAACTGCAGGCCGCAATCCAGGAATTAGGAGCCATCCTGGGCCTGGAAATCGACGAGGCAGTCCTGGACCGGATTTTTTCCCAGTTCTGCCTGGGAAAATGAGGCGGTGCAGGGGGTGTTGAAACTGACGGCATTACAAGCCTTGGTTAATGCCAGAAGGATTGCCATCCGAAAACTCCGTTGAGCTTAACTGCTGCCAGGCCGACCCCGGCATGAGGACGTCTGGGGAAATATTGTCAAGGCCGAATTTTAAAAAAATCTTGACAGAGGCAATATTCTTAACTAACATATGTAAGTCTAGTATTTATCTTTTGAGAAGTATGGCCGCCTGTGGTTAGGCTGGCGTAGCTCAATGGTAGAGCAGCTGATTTGTAATCAGCAGGTTGCGGGTTCGAATCCCATCGCCAGCTCCAAGCACGTGAGTCGCACTGGAAATTCGGCGCCGCCAGGTTGTTTATCATGTGGAGAGGTTCCCGAGTGGCCAAAGGGAGCAGACTGTAAATCTGCCGGCGAAGCCTTCGGAGGTTCGAATCCTCCCCTCTCCACCATCCGGGGCAGAAGAAGGCGGGAATAGCTCAATTGGCTAGAGCATCAGCCTTCCAAGCTGAGGGTTGCGGGTTCGAGTCCCGTTTCCCGCTCCAACAGAAGCCCACGTAGCTCAGTAGGTAGAGCACTTCCTTGGTAAGGAAGAGGTTCACCGGTTCGATCCCGGTCGTGGGCTCCAGCATAGATAACGAAGCATAGATTCATCCCCTGCGGATGTTGTTTTGACTGGACTATCTCTTTAGGGAGACGCACGTATGGCCAAGAAAAAGTTTGAGCGGAAGAAGCCCCATGTAAATATCGGCACGATCGGGCATATCGACCATGGCAAGACGACGTTGACGGCGGCGATCACGAAGCACCTGTCTTTGAAGGGCATGGCGGAGTATGTGCCCTTTGACCAGATCGACAAGGCGCCGGAAGAAAAAGAGCGGGGGATCACCATCGCCACGGCCCACGTGGAGTACGAGACTACTAACCGCCACTATGCCCACGTGGACTGCCCGGGGCACGCCGACTACATCAAGAACATGATCACCGGGGCGGCCCAGATGGACGGCGCCATCCTGGTGGTGGGCGCCGACGACGGCCCCATGCCCCAGACCCGGGAGCACATCCTCCTGGCCCGGCAGGTGGGCGTCCCCTTCATCGTCGTCTTCCTGAACAAGGTGGACATGGTGGATGACCCGGAACTCATCGAACTGGTGGAACTGGAACTGCGGGAACTGCTCTCCAAGTACGACTTCCCCGGGGACGATATTCCCATCGTCAAGGGTTCGGCCCTCCGGGCTCTCGAGTCCGACGACCCCAATTCCGAGGCCGCGGCCTGCATCTTCGAACTCATGAAAGCGGTGGATGAGTACATCCCCGAACCGGTGCGGGATATCGACAAGCCCTTCCTGATGCCCATCGAGGACGTGTTTTCCATTTCCGGCCGGGGCACCGTGGTCACCGGCAGGGTGGAGCGGGGCATCGTCAAGGTGCAGGAAGAGGTGGAGATCGTCGGTTTCCAGCCCACCTTCAAGACGGTGTGCACCGGGGTGGAGATGTTCCGGAAGATTCTGGACCAGGGCCAGGCCGGGGACAATATCGGCATCCTGCTGCGGGGCACCAAGAAGGACGAAGTGGAGCGGGGGCAGGTGGTGGCCAAACCCGGTTCCATCATGCCGCACACCAAGTTCAAGGCCGAGGTTTACGTCTTGAACAAAGAGGAAGGCGGTCGGCACACCCCGTTTTTCAGCGGTTACCGTCCCCAGTTTTATCTGCGCACCACCGACGTCACCGGCGTGGTCACCCTGCCGGAGGGCGTGGAAATGGTGATGCCCGGAGACAACGTGGCCATTGAGGTGCATTTGATCACCCCCGTGGCCCTGGAAAGAGAACTGCGCTTCGCCATCCGGGAAGGCGGACGCACCGTCGGCGCCGGCGTCGTCACCGATATTGTTGAATAAGGTACAGGATAACCCATGATAACCCATAAGATACGCATCCGGCTGAGATCGTTCGATCATAAATTGTTGGATCAGTCAGTAGGTGAGATTGTCGAGACGGCGCGGCGCACCGGGGCCCGGGTAGCCGGACCCATCCCCTTGCCCACGGACATTAACAAGTTCTGCGTCCTGCGCTCTCCTCATGTGGATAAAAAATCCCGGGAGCAATTCGAAATCCGGACCCACAAACGCTTACTGGACATCCTGGAGCCCACTCAGCAGACCGTGGATGCGCTTATGAAATTGGATCTGGCGGCGGGAGTTGACGTCGAGATCAAGCTTTAGAGCTTGACGTGACCGGCCTGATAGTGTTACAGGACGCCGGCACAGATGAGGAAATCATGATCAAGAGGCTTTTGGGTAAAAAATTGGGGATGACCAGGATCTTTGACGCCGAAGGGACGGCCCTGCCGGTCACCGTCATCGAAGCCGGCCCCTGTTATATAGTGCAGAAGAAGACCGCCGCTTCCGACGGTTACGACGCCGTGCAATTGGGATTCATCCGCAAAAGATTGGACAAATTGACCAAACCTCTGCGGGGGCATTTTGAAAAACACGGTTTTAAGAGCGGCTTTCGGTATCTCAAAGAGTTCCGTTTGGACTCCGTGGAGGGTCTGGAAGTCGGGCAGGAATTGGATGTCAGTCAATTTGAGATCGGCGAGCGGGTTAACGTCATCGGCTTCAGTAAAGGCCGGGGGTTTGCCGGGGTCATCAAACGCTGGGGTTTTCATCGGGGCCCCGAGACGCATGGCTCCATGTCGCACCGCGCCCCGGGCTCCATCGGCGCCAGCGCCTATCCCTCCCGGGTTATCAAGGGGAAAAAAATGCCGGGACGGATGGGGAATGCCCAGGTAACCATAGCTTCCTTGCAAGTCGTGGATATTCGCCCGGAGAGCAATCTTATCCTATTAAAAGGCGCGGTTCCGGGAGCCCGGCACGGCCTCCTGATGATAAAAAAGCCATAATCGAGATCGGGGATAATGACATGCCGGTAGTTGATGTCTTAGATATAAATCGCACCAAAGTGGGTGAAGTCAACCTGCGGGACGATATCTTTAATGTCCCGGTGCAGGGACACATTTTGCATGAGGTTGTCACCATGCAACTGGCCAACCGGCGCTCCGGCACGGCCTGCACCAAGGGGCGGTCGGAAGTGCGGGGCGGCGGGCGCAAACCCTGGCGCCAGAAAGGCACCGGCCGGGCCCGGGTGGGCTCCACCCGTTCCCCCCTGTGGCGGGGCGGCGGGGTTGTATTCGGACCCAAGCCCAGGAGCTACGCCTATAAGGTGCCCAAAAAAGTGCGGCGCCAGGCCCTGAAAATGGCCCTGTCCAGCAAGCTGGCCAACGGACAGTTGCTCATTCTGGATCAGTATCCGCACCAGGAACCGAAAACCAAAGAGTTTGTCAAGGTCATGGACAACCTGCAGTTAAAGAAAGTTTTGTTTGTGACCCCGGCTGATGAGCCGATATTAACCCTGTCGTCCCGCAATGTGCCCTATGTCCAGATCATGCGGACGGAAGGGTTGAATGTCTACGATATCCTGCGTTACGATCATTTAGTAGTGTTTCAGCCGGCCATTAGCCAGATCGAGGAGAGGTTGGTACCGTGAAGGCGCATCACTACCTGATTAAGGGTCCATTGATCACTGAGAAAAGTCATCTCCAGAAAGAGACTAATAATAAGATCACCCTCAAAGTGGACTGTGCGGCCAATAAAATAGAAATCCGCAAGGCCGTGGAAGAAGTATTTAAAGTTAAGGTGCTGGCGGTGAACACCTGCCGTTACGAAGGCAAGAAAAAACGCTTGGGCCGTTTCGAAGGCAAAAGATCGGACTGGAAAAAGGCGGTCATTACCCTGGCCCCTGGCCAAAAAATCCCCTTCTTCGAGGGCGCCTGATAGGGTTTCTGGTTTTTAGTTTCGGTTGAAAGAAGAGATACTATCAAACAAATGCGAAATGAGTCTGTTGCAATTCAGACTGAATTCGGAAGAGAAAAATTTTCCCTGATTTCTTTAAGGTGATCCGGGAGAGGATAATATCATGGCATTAATTCAGAGAAAACCCACGTCTCCGGGGCGTCGCTTCCAGACGGGGCACGATTTTAGCGAAATAACCAAGACGGAACCGGAAAAGAGCCTGGTTGTCTCCATCTCCAAGAAGGGGGGCAGGAACAACTACGGTCGGGTCACGGCCCGGCATCGGGGCGGCGGTCACAAACGACTCTACCGGATTATAGACTTTAAGAGAAACAAAGAAAACGTTCCGGCCAAGGTCGCCAGCATCGAATACGATCCCAACCGCTCTTCCCGGATAGCCCTGCTCCACTATCTGGATGGCGACAAGAGATATATCTTGGCCCCCGTGGATCTCAAGGTGGGGGACATGGTCCTTTCCAGTCCCGAGGCCGATATCAAACCCGGCAATGCCCTGCCTCTGCGCAATATTCCCCTGGGGACCCAGGTGCATAACATTGAGTTGAAACCGGGGAAAGGCGGCCAGATGGCCCGGGCTGCGGGTGCCTCCGCTCAGTTGGTGGCCCGGGAAGGCAATTACGCCCAATTAAAGCTTCCTTCCGGGGAGGTGCGGGTGGTGCATGTGAACTGCAAGGCCACCATCGGTCAGCTAAGCAACGTGGAACATGAAAATCTGTCCATCGGCAAGGCGGGCCGGAAACGGTGGCTGGGAAAGAAACCCCATGTGCGGGGCGTGGCCATGAACCCCGTGGATCATCCCATGGGAGGCGGCGAAGGAAAATCCTCGGGCGGGCGTCATCCGGTGAGCCCCTGGGGCAAACCCACCAAAGGTTACAAAACCCGCAAGCCCAAGGAAAGTGACCGTTACATTATCAAACGCCGAAACAAGTAAAACTATGACCGACGTAACCCCCGGTTTTTGTCTGTGCAGGTGCGGCTGGGGGTTCTTCAGGGAGGACACGTGCCGCGTTCACTGAAAAAAGGCCCTTATGTTCAAGAGAGCCTGCACTCTAAGGTTCTCAAGGCCAAAGAAATCCAGGATCGGAAGGTCATCAAAACCTGGTCCCGGCGTTCCACCATTACCCCGGATTTCGTGGGGTTAACGCTGGCCGTGCATAACGGCAAGAAATTTATTCCGGTTTTTGTCACGGAAAACATGGTGGGTCATAAACTGGGAGAGTTTGCCCCGACGCGCACCTATTACGGCCATGCCGGGGCCAAAAAGACAAAGGTCAAAGGCAAATAACGTTCGCTGGCAGGAGTTTTGCCCACAGGTTTATCATGGAAATTCGCGCGCAAGCAAAATATGTTCGGATATCGCCGCAAAAAGCCCGACTCGTGACCCGAGCCATCAAGGATAAAAAGGTTGAAGAGGCTCTGGCGGTTTTAACCTTTATCCCGAAAAAAGCGGCTCGCCTGGTGCGCCGGGTGGTGGCCTCGGCCGTCGCCAACGCCAATCAGCGGCCGCAGGTTGATGTGGATAGTCTCTATATCAAAAAGATCTATGTAGATGGCGGGCCGTCGGCGAAGCGCTTCATGTCCCGGGCCATGGGGCGGGTCAATCGCATCACCAAACGCACCAGCCATATTACGGTGGTGCTGGCGGAAAAAGAATAAACTTCATCATGCCCTGACGTTAACGGCGACTGTGATTACAGGAGGATCGCTTGGGTCAAAAAGTTCATCCCATCGGATTTCGTTTAGGCAGTTATCGGCGCTGGCATTCCTATTGGTTTGCCCGGAAGAATTACTCCGATCTCTTGCTGGAAGATCAGAAAATCCGTAAATTCATCAAGAATGAAAAAGAGTTGCAGGGCGCCGGGATCGCCACGGTGGATATCGAAAGAGCGGCCAACAAAGTCAAGATCAAGATCCACACCTCCCGGCCAGGCATCGTCATCGGTCAGAAAGGCCGGAAGATCGAGGAACTGCGGCAGAAGCTGGAAAAGCTGGTAGGCCGGGAACTTATCGTTGATATCCATGAGGTCCGCAAGCCGGAGTTGAATGCCCAACTGGTGGCGGAAAACATCGCCTTACAACTGGAGCGGCGGGTGGCCTTCCGCCGGGCCATGAAAAAAGCCGTGGGCCAGGCCATGAAATTCGGCGCCCAGGGCATTAAAGTGCGGGTGGCCGGACGGCTGGGCGGCGCGGAAATGGCCCGCAAGGAATGGTACCGGGAAGGGAGGGTTCCTCTCCACACCCTGCGGGCGGATATTGATTTTGGCATGGCCGAAGCCAGGACCACGTACGGCGTCATCGGGGTCAAGGCGTGGATTTTCAAAGGAGAAATACTGTCGGAGGATCGCCTCAGTTTCTAAACGCGTCTGAGGCCTCAGGAATGGAATAAGCTCATGTTAAGTCCAAAACGTATACGATATCGGAAACAGCAGAAGGGGAGGATGCGGGGTAAAGCCGCCCGGGGAAATACCATTGCCTTTGGGGCCTTCGGTCTGGTGGCGCTGGATTGCGGCTATTTGACCTCTCAACAGATCGAGGCTGCCCGTATCGCCATGACCCGGTATGTGAAACGCGGCGGCAAGATCTGGATCAGGATCTTCCCTGATAAACCTTTTACCCGGAAACCGGCGGAGACCCGGATGGGCAAAGGCAAGGGCAGCCCGGAAGGCTGGGTGGCCGTTATCCGTCCGGGCCGCGTTTTGTATGAAATGGAAGGCATTACGGAAGAAGTGGCCCGGGAAGCCCTGCGGCTGGCCAGCCATAAACTCCCCCTCAAGACCAAGTTCGTTCTGCGGGAGGAAACATGAAAGCTGCGGATTTACGGGAGCTTACCGTCGCGGAATTGCAGGCCAAGCTGAAAGAGCTGGAAGAAGAAGTTTTTAACTTGAAATTTCGCGCCGCCAGCCAGCAGTTGGAAAACACCGCCCGGTTGCGGGTATCCCGCCAGGATGTGGCCCGCCTGAAAACGGTCCTGCGTGAAAAAGCACTGTAACTGATCAGGCCGGAAAAGCAAGCACGATATGGCTGAGAGAATAATTATGAGCGAAGCACGAGGCAATCGGAAGACCCTGACAGGGATCGTGGTCAGCGATAAAATGGATAAAACCGTGGTGGTCCGGGTGGAGAGGTTGGTGAGACACCCCGTGTATCATAAGACCGTGAAACGGCGGAAAAAATTTAAGGCTCACGACGAGAGCAATGCCTGCGCTGTGGGCGATAAGGTCCTCATCATCGAATCCTGTCCCCTAAGCCGTGATAAACGTTGGCGGGTTAAAGAACTGTTGGAAAAAGCCCTGTAGAATATCCCGGCGCTTGGCTGTATCCACGTTAGAGAGCGCCATAAAAATATATCTGGTATAAGCTCGTAGAGTGAAGGTCGGCTATGATTCAGGTACAAACAAAATTAAATGTCGCTGACAATTCCGGCGCCAAACAGTTACAATGCATCCGGGTCCTGGGAGGCACCAGACGCCGTTACGCCAGGGTGGGCGATATCATCGTGGTAGCCGTAAAGGAAGCCCTGCCCAACTCCAAGGTGAAAAAGGGAGATGTGAAACGGGCCGTGGTGGTGCGGACCATCAAAGAAACCCGCCGCCCGGACGGCTCCTACATCAGGTTTTCGGACAACTCGGCAGTATTAATCAATCCCCAGGGTGAACCCATCGGCACGCGTATTTTCGGTCCCGTGGCCCGGGAGTTACGGGCCCGACGGTTCATGAAGATTATTTCCCTGGCCCCGGAAGTGTTATAGGTGCTCTCATGCCCATTAAAAAACGCACAATAGATGTTGTTCCTATTGAAATAAAAAAGAACGACAAGGTAGAGGTCATCGCCGGCAAGGAAAAAGGCAAGACGGGCAAGGTCCTCAAGGTGTTGCGGGACCGCAACAGCGTCCTGGTGGAAAAACTCAATATGATTAAACGCCATACCCGTCCCAGCCCCACTTCCGGTCAGGGCGGCATCGTGGAAAAGGAAGCGCCTCTGCACATTTCCAACGTCTTGCTCATCTGCGGCAAGTGCACCGAGGCCACCAGGATTAAAAAGACTCAGACCGGTGAGGGCAAGTGGGTCCGGGCCTGCAAAAAATGCGGCGAATTGATTGATTGAGGGATACTGAAATTATGGCGCGGTTATACGATTTTTATAAACAAGAATGCGTCCCGGCGATGATGCAGGAGTTCCGCTACAAGAGCACTATGCAAGCGCCCCGCCTGAAAAAAATCATCGTTAACATGGGGCTGGGGGAGGCTACCCAGAATATCAAGATCCTGGATTCCGCCAGCGCTGAACTGGCGGCCATCACCGGCCAGAAACCCGTGGTCACCCGGGCCCGCAAATCCATTGCGGCCTTCAAGTTGCGGGAAGGGATGCCCATCGGTTGCATGGTCACCCTGCGCCGGGATAAAATGTTCGAGTTTCTGGACAGGCTGGTAAACGTGGCCCTGCCCCGGGTGCGGGATTTCCGCGGCGTTTCCGATAAAGCCTTCGACGGTCGGGGCAATTACACCCTGGGCATTAAAGAACAGATCATCTTCCCGGAAATCGATTACGATAAAATCGATAAAATTAAAGGGATGAATATAACCATCGTCACTTCGGCGTCCACGGATGAGGAGGCCAAGTTCCTTCTGAAACGGTTGGGCATGCCTTTTAAAAGTTAGCGAGGAGACCTGAGTGGCTAAAAAATCTCTCATTGCCAAGGCAAAACGGGAACCGAAATTCGAGGTCCGGAAGTATAACCGTTGCCCCCTCTGCGGGCGTCCCCGGGCTTATATCCGGAAGTTCGGCATCTGCCGCCTCTGCTTCCGGTCACTGGCCTTGAAAGGGGAAATTCCCGGCGTCATAAAATCAAGCTGGTAAGCCAGTCCTGAAGGTAAGGCTTACAAGCGGTATACTGTATACAAACGCCCGGTTTCGGGCCATGAGGCCGCGATACCGGTGATTAGTCCTGAATTTAATAGGAGCCAGATACTATGGGCCTGACCGATCCCCTGGCAGACATGTTGACCAGAATCAGAAATGCGGGAGCCGCGAGATTTGACAAAGTCGATATCCCCTCCTCCCAGATCAAGATCAGCCTGGCGCGCATTCTCAAAGAAGAAGGGTACATTAAAAATTTCAAGATCATTAAAGATAAAAAGCAAGGTTTGCTTCGGGTTTACCTGAAATACGACGAAACCAACAAGCCGTTGATCAATGGCCTCAAGCGGGTGAGCAAGCCCAGTCGCCGGGTCTACACCTCCAAAGACGACATCCCCCACGTTCTGGGTGGTTTGGGCGTGGCCGTGGTGTCAACCTCCAAAGGAGTCCTCACCGACCGGGAAGCCCGCAGGCACGGTATCGGCGGCGAGGTTCTCTGCACGATTTGGTAATAGAGCAGGTGGCCGGGTAAGGGAGCCATTCTTTCTTACTGCGGCGATGAGGAAAGAGTGTTATGTCGCGGATCGGCAAAAAACCAATAGTTTTACCCAAAGAAGTCAAGGTGGTATACGAAAACGGGAACTTGACCGTCAAAGGCCCCAAAGGCACCCTGAGCCGCACCATCCACCCCCTAGTGGAGGTGGAAATCACTCCCGCCGAGATCACGGTCCGGCCGAAGGAAAATATCCCGAGTCATTGGCGCTATTGGGGCCTGGAACGGACCTTGGTGGACAATATGGTCACCGGGGTGAGCACCGGTTTCACCAAAACACTGGAAATCATCGGTACCGGCTACAAGGTGGAAGACAAGGGCGGTCATTTGCTTTTCAGTTTGGGCTATTCTCATCCCATCGAGTTCAAGCTGCCCGAGGGGATCACGGCCCAGGTGGAGAAGGCCAACCGCCTGATTCTGCAGGGCGCCAACAAGGAATCCCTGGGACAGACTGCGGCAATCATCCGCCAGATGCGGCCGCCGGAACCCTATAAGGGCAAGGGTATCAAATACGCCGATGAGGTTATCCGGCGCAAGGTGGGGAAAGCCGGCGGGCGTTAAAAAACCGGGGAATCTTTGAAGCCATGGTTGAACCGCCGCCGCGGACCGGAAAGAAAATTTGGAACATAAGGTAGTGCATCATGGGACAGACAAATCCTAAAGTAGTGGCCAGATTAAAAAGGAAAAAGCGGGTCCGGAAAAATATCTTGGGGATGGCGGAACGGCCCCGGTTATCCGTTTTTAAAAGCTCCAGACATATCTATGCCCAAATTATCGACGATCTGAAGGGGCAGACCTTGACTGCGGCCTCTACTTTGAGCAAGCCGCTCAAGGCGGAAGTCGGTTCTTTAAAGAAAAAGGAAGCAGCCCGTCTCGTGGGCAAGCTGCTGGCCGAAAAAGCCAAGGCCATGGGAATCTCCCGGGTCGCCTTTGACCGGGGAGGCTTCCTGTATCACGGCCGGGTGAAGGAATTAGCGGAAAGCTGCCGGGAACACGGGCTGGAATTTTAAAGGGAATATATTACTCATTTCTTTCCTTGATGGCAGTAAATGCGGAGGTGACATTGTTCGAGAGCGAGTCTGAAGCCCAGTTTCTGGACAAAGTGGTCCATATCAGCCGGGTGGCCAAGGTGGTCAAGGGTGGTCGGCGGTTCAGCTTCAATGCCTTGGTAGTGGTGGGCGACGGCCAGGGACAGGTGGGGGCCGGGTTGGGAAAAGCCAATGAGGTTCCCGAAGCGATTCGCAAGGCCATGGAACGCGCCAAGAAGAATCTGATCAGAATTCCTCTGATTAATTATACCATTCCTTACACGGTCTTAGGAAGGTTCGGCTCGGGCAAGGTGCTCCTGAAACCGGCTTCCGAAGGTACGGGGGTTATCGCCGGCGGACCGGTGCGGGCCGTGGTGGAAGTGGCCGGCATCCAGAATATCTTGACGAAATGTCTGGGTTCCAACAACCCCCACAACGCCGTCAAGGCAACCTTCGAGGCCTTAAAGCAGTTGGCCAGTCCGGAAGATATTGCGCAGAAACGCAACCGCGCTCTCGAGGAAATCAGAGCTTAAGCAGCCCAAGAAGAGAGAAGCTCATGGTAGAAAAGTTTTTGGAAATTACGCTCAAGCGCAGCCCCATCGGCCGACCCCAGCGGCACCGGGTCACCCTGGCCACCCTGGGTTTACGGAAACTTCATAAAACCGTCCGCCTCAAGGACACCCCGGCCGTCCGGGGCATGGTGCGCCAGGTATCCCATCTGGTGGAAGTGCGCCCTGGCAGCGCCGCAACGGGTGAATAAACATGAAATTAGACGAACTCAAACCCGCTCCCGGGTCAAAACATAAAAGAAAACGCGTCGGCAGAGGCCCCGGTTCGGGGCATGGCAAAACCGCCTGCCGGGGGCATAAGGGACAACGTTCCCGTTCCGGGGCCAAGATCAGCCCCGCCTTTGAAGGCGGCCAGATGCCGTTGATCAGGCGCCTGCCCAAACGTGGTTTTACCAATATCTTCAAGAAATCCTGGATTATCGTGAATGTCCGGGATTTAGCACGTTTTCCGGCTGACACCGTCGTGGATGCCGAACTCCTGAAAAAGGCCGGCATAATAAAAAAATCCGGCGGCAGCATCAAGCTCCTGGGGCAGGGTACGGTCAATGCCCCCCTCACAGTGCGGGTTCAGGCCGCCAGCAGCCAGGCCAAGGCGCTCATTGAAGCCCAGGGCGGCACAGTCGAGGTGATCTAACGTGCTGGGCGCGTTTCAAAATATTGCCAAAATACCAGAACTTAAGCGGCGCATCCTCGTTACCCTGATGCTGCTGGCGGTCTATCGCATCGGTTGCCATATTCCCACCCCGGGAATTGACACCGAGGCCTTAATGACCTTTTTTGCCCGCTATCGCGGGACCATTTTCGGCCTCTTCGACATGTTTTCCGGGGGCGCCCTGGAACGCCTCAGCGTCTTCGCCCTGGGGATCATGCCCTACATCAGCGCCTCCATCATCATGGAGTTGCTGAAGATAGTCGTCCCGGCCCTGGAAAAGCTCTATAAAGAAGGTGAGGCCGGGCAGAAGAAAATCAAGCAGTACACCCGCTATGGCACCGTAGTTTTAAGCGCTATCCAGGGCCTGGGGATCAGTATCGGCCTGGAAAGCATGGGCCTGGAAGCCGGCGGCACGCCGGTGGTATTAGATCCCGGCTGGGGCTTCCGGCTCATGACCGTGCTGACGCTCACCTCCGGCACCGCCTTTATCATGTGGCTGGGGGAACAAATCACCGAACGGGGCATAGGCAACGGCATCTCCCTGATTATTTTCGCCGGCATCGTGGCCCGACTGCCCTCGGCCATTATTAATACCACACAACTGGTGAAAACCGGTGAAATCGCCCTCGTCAGCATGATATTGATCGCGGTCTTTATGATCGGCGTGGTTGCCTTCATCGTTTTCATGGAACGGGGCCAGCGGCGCATCCCGGTGCAATACGCCCGGCGAGTGGTGGGGCGGCGCATGTACGGCGGCCAGACCACCCATTTGCCCTTGAAAGTCAACAGCGCCGGGGTCATTCCACCCATTTTCGCCTCTTCCATTCTTATGTTCCCGGCCACGGTGGCCACCTTTATCAACATCGACTGGGTCAGAAAAGCTACGGAACTGCTCAATCCCGGAGCCCTGCTGCATGAGATACTTTACGTCCTTTTCATTATCTTCTTCTGTTATTTCTATACTGCGGTCACCTTCAATCCGGTGGATGTAGCGGAAAACATGAAGAAATACGGGGGCTATATCCCGGGTCTACGGCCCGGCAAGTCCACCTCGGATCATATTGAACGCATCCTGGCCCGCATCACCCTGGGGGGAGCTTTATATGTTTCCGCGGTCTGCGTCCTGCCCACGATCTTGGTGCAACAATTTAATGTGCCCTTTTATTTCGGCGGCACGGCCCTGTTGATTGTCGTGGGCGTGGCTATGGATACAGTGGGGCAGATCGAGTCGCATATGCTGACCCGGCACTACGAAGGTTTTATGAAAAAACGGATAGGAGGCCGGATCCGGCGCTAGGGCGATCAGGGCTAACTGACTTAACTCATTGTGTGTTGATAGCTGAACGCCTATGTTTTTCAGAGGCCCAAGCCTCGTTGGTCACTGTTTCATCTGCAGGGGTGGGATTTAACCGGTCATCGGTATCTAGATACTGTAGGAAAAGGAGACAGACATGAATTTGATTTTATTGGGCGGCCCCGGCGCGGGCAAAGGCACACAGGCCAAACTCTTAATCGAGAAGTACCAGATTCCCCAGATTTCCACGGGCGATATCCTCCGGGCAGCGGTCAAGGAAGGCACTGCCATGGGCAAGAAAGCCAAAGAATACATGGATGCAGGACAACTGGTGCCCGATGAAGTCGTCATCGGCATCATTGAAGATAGACTGAAACAGGCGGACGCCCAGAAAGGGTTTATCCTGGACGGCTTCCCCCGCACCGTACCCCAGGCGGAGGCTCTGGACGCCACCTTGAAAAAGATGGGTTCCAAGATTGATCATGTCCTGAGCATCGAAGTGGACGAAGAAGAGCTGGTAACCCGCCTCACCGGACGCCGGACCTGTAAGAATCTGGCCTGCGGCCAGATGTTCCATATCCAGTTCACCCCTCCCAAAAAAGAGGGGGTGTGCGACAAGTGCGGCAGCGACTTGTATCAGCGGGACGATGATAACGAAACCACCGTGCGTTCCCGGTTGACCACCTATAACCAGGCCACCAAACCTCTGATCGATTACTACTCCAAACAAGGGATGGTCAAAACCATCAAGGGCGTGGGTGGTATTAACGATATCTTCAACAAGATCGTGGGTATCCTGGGCTAACGCCATATCTCCGGGGGCCTAGGCAGACCCGGGTACCCCGGAAACATTTTTTATGATCGCCTTAAAATCTCCCCTGGAAATCAGCAAAATGCGGGTGGCCAACCAGATCGTGGCTGAAACCCTGGCGGAGATCACAGAACGCATCCGGCCTGGCATTGAAACTCTGGAATTAGATATTCTGGCAGAGGAGACCTGTCGCCGGCGCAAGGTCAAACCGGCTTTTAAAAATTATCGGGGCTACCCGAACACTCTGTGCATATCAATTAATGACGAAGTAGTGCACGGCATCCCCTCGAAGCGCACCCTCCAGGCCGGGGATATTGTCAGTATCGATTTTGGCGTGCGCTATGACGGCTATTTCGGTGACGCCGCCATCACCGTAGCCGTGGGGGAGGTAAGCGCCACGGCCCAAAAACTCATGGCCGCCACGGAGGAGTCCCTCTATGCCGGCATCGCCCAGGTTGCCGTGGGCAATCGCTTAGGCGACGTCTCCCATGCCATCCAGAAAACCGTGGAAGGCTATGGTTTTTCCGTGATCCGAGATTTTGTCGGGCATGGCATCGGCCGTTCGCTCCATGAAGACCCGCAGATCCCAAATTTCGGCCCCCCCGGGCAGGGACCGGTGCTCCAGCCCGGCATGACCTTTGCTATTGAGCCGATGGTGAGCGCCGGAAGTTGGGAAATTTCAATTATGCCGGACGGCTGGACCGCAATTACCAAGGACGGCAGCCTGGCGGCTCATTATGAGCATACCGTGGCCTTGACGGAAAAAGGCGTCTTGATTTTAAGTAACTTGTAAGGTTATAATATAATGTGGCATTGGTGGAGAATCGGTTTAGCGCTGCCGCTCAGTGAAAATGCGGTTATGAAGATAATTCAATTGAGCCTTTGACACAAAAAGTTTTTCCTGTCATCCTGAACGACGTGAAGGAGCTTACCACCAAGGAAACCTTTATCCTTCGCTTCGCTCAGAATGACAGGCGGTTGGACATGTAATTTTTGCAGGAGGCTCCGGTTTTTCACCTTTTTCCGTTGGGAGCAATATCTCATGGCCAAAGAAGAAGCTATCGAAGTAGAAGGCATCGTTATTGAACCGTTGCCCAATGCCATGTTCCGGGTGGAATTAGAAAACGGCCATCGAGTCCTAGCTCATATTTCCGGTAAAATGCGGATGCATTATATCAAGATCTTGCCTGGCGACAGGGTCACCGTGGAGCTTTCTCCTTATGATTTAAATCGAGGACGCATCATTTATCGGGCCAAATAAGGCCGCAGGCATGATTGCGTCAACAGGATTGAACGATGAAAGTAAAAGCCTCAGTCAAACGAATCTGCAGCAAATGCAAGATTATCCGGCGCCGCGGGGTTGTCCGGGTAATCTGCGAAAACCCTAAGCATAAGCAGCGGCAAGGATAAAAGGGGGAAAGAACTTGGCCAGAATAGCAGGCGTGGATTTGCCTCGAAATAAGAGAATGGATATCGCCTTGACCTATATTTATGGTATCGGTCGCACCACGGCGGCTAAGATTCTCCAGGAAGCGGAAGTGGGGGGCGATACCAAATCGGACAATCTCACCGATGCGGAACTGACCCGCATCCGCACTGTGATCGACAGCCACTTCAAGGTGGAGGGCGATCTCCGCCGGGAAATCTCCATGAACATCAAGAGACTCATGGACATAGGCTGTTACCGGGGCTTGCGGCACCGCAAATCTCTGCCGGTGCGGGGGCAGCGCACCCACACCAATGCCCGGACGCGCAAGGGTCCCCGCCGCTCCGTGGTGGGCAAACGGAAAAAATCCTAAGGAGACATCATGGCTAAAGTATCTCGCCGGGGCGCCAAGAAGAAAAAAGAGAAAAAGAATATCCCCACGGGCGTTGCTCATATCCAGTCCACCTTTAATAATACCATTGTCACCATTACGGACCCGGCGGGTAACGTGGTGTCCTGGTCTTCCTCCGGGGTCCAGGGTTTCAAGGGTTCCCGCAAAAGCACCCCTTTTGCGGCCCAACTTGCCGCCGAGGATGCCGCCAAGAAGGCCATTGAACACGGCATGCGCACCATCGACGTCTATGTCAAGGGCCCCGGAGCGGGACGGGAAGCAGCCATCCGCGCCCTCCAGGTGGCCGGTTTCACCATCAACCTGATCAGGGACGTGACCCCCATTCCCCACAATGGCTGCCGGCCGCCCAAACGGCGTCGGGTCTAATCGGAATCATTACCCGCTTCCCCGTGAAGCAGGTCGCAATGAGCGAACCGGGCATACTGTAAAATTATTTGTGATGAGGTGATAATTGGCCAGATATCGTGAGTCAGTCTGTCGGCTCTGCCGGCGGGAAAGGATGAAATTATTTCTCAAAGGGGATCGTTGTTACACGGATAAGTGCGCCTTTGAACGCCACAGCTACCCGCCCGGCCAACACGGCCAGGGGCGGGCCAAGTTTTCGGACTTTGGTATCCAGTTGCGGGAAAAGCAGAAAGTCAAGCGCATGTACGGGCTGCTGGAAAAACAGTTCCGCAGCTATTTTGACGCGGCCGACCGGCAGAAGGGCATCACCGGCACCAACTTATTGAGCCTGCTGGAGCGGCGCCTGGATAATGTCGTTTATCGGCTGGGTTTCGCCATGTCCCGGGCCCAGGCCCGGCAACTGGTGCGCCACAACCACTTTTTGATTAACGGCAAAAAAGTCAACATTCCCTCTTTCCTGGTGAATGTAGGCGATACCGTGGAGGTGAAGGAAAAGAGCCGGCAGATCCCACAGGTGGCGGAAGCCTTGGGCGCAGTGGAGCGGCGCGGCATCCCCCAATGGATAGAAGTGGATAAGGAGAACTTCCGAGGCAGCATCCGATTGTTGCCCACCCGGGAGGATGTTACCATGCCGATTCAGGAACATCTCATCGTCGAGTTGTATTCAAAATAAATTGTTTCGGTTTCGAACCTCGCCGCGAGGAGAGCCCTCCTATTCTGACACATTGTGTTAATTTATTAATTCTGGCAAGGGGAGGCGAAAAACCAGGACATGGTTTTTGTGCCCAGGAGAGCCCATGCACAAGAACTGGACAGAATTGATTAGACCGAAAAAATTAGAAATCGATCCCGAAACTCATAATCGTTTTTATGGGAAATTTACCTGTGAGCCTTTGGAGCGGGGGTACGGCACCACGTTGGGCAATGCCTTGCGTCGGGTCCTGCTCTCCTCACTGCGCGGCGCCGCCATCGCCTCCGTTAGAATTAAGGGCATCAACCACGAATTTTCCCCTATGCAGGGGATTATCGAGGATGCCACCGAGATAATCTTGAACCTGAAGGCGGTTCGCTTCAAAGTGCACTCCCCGGAAGAAAAAATTATCACCTTAGAGGCCAAGGGAGAAGGGGAAGTTACTGCCGGAGCTTTTCGGACGGACGGCACCATCGAAATTTTAAACCCCAACGCTCACATAGCCTCGCTGGCCCGGGACGGTGAGCTGAGCCTCGAGGCCATTGTTAAGACCGGCAAGGGATATCTGCCGGCGGAGGGGAATAAGGAAGAGGGACGCCCCATCGGCGTCATACCCATCGATGCCATTTTCTCTCCTATCCGCAAGGTCAATCATACCGTCACCCAGGCTCGCGTCGGGCAGCAGACGGATTATGATAAATTGACCTTGGAAGTCTGGACGGACGGCAGCGTCACCCCGGAAGATGCAGTAGCTCTGGCGGCTAAGATTCTGAAAGAACAATTATCCATCTTCATCAACTTTGAAGAACCCAAAGAGGATGCGCCAGAAAAGCCCATTACCGAAACGAGCCAACTCAACGAAAACCTTTTTCGCCCGGTTAATGAACTGGAACTCTCGGTACGTTCCGCCAACTGCCTGAAAAACGCCAACATTCGCCTTATCGGCGAACTGGTGCAGAAAACCGAGGGGGAAATGTTGAAAACCAAGAACTTCGGGCGCAAATCTCTTAATGAAATCAAGGAAATTTTGACCGAAATGGGACTCAACCTGGGAATGAAGCTGGACAACTTTCCTCCCCGGGAAGGGTTTCTGGAAGGAAAGGAAGGCTTGTCATGAGGCACCGGAAAGCTGGGAGACAACTTTCCCGGACCAAAGAGCATCGCATATCACTGATGCGCAATCTCGTCACTTCGCTGTTGGACCATGAACGCCTGGAGACGACCTCCGCCAAGGCCAAGGAATTACGGCAGCTGGCGGAAAAAATAATCACATTGGCAAAAAAGAACGATCTTCACGCCCGCCGCCAGGCCTTGGCCGTGGTCCGCTCCAAAGACGTGGTGGCCAAACTTTTCGGCGATTTGCGGGAACGGTTTCAAGACCGGCCGGGGGGCTATACCCGTATTATCCCCAAAGGGCCCCGCCTGGGCGACGCAGCCCCCATAGCCATCATCGAATTACTGGGGCGACCGGAAAAAATCAAGAAGGGTAAAAAATCTAAATCTGCCGGCCAATAAACCCGGTAGTCGTTAACTTCAGGCGGGGAGGAGGCTATCTCCCCGCCTTTTTTCTGCCGGGGCCAGCGGCACGGACTGGGAGCCAGGGTGCCGTTTAACAAGCCAGAAGCATTTTCCACCGCCTTGAGGGCAAAGTGATATAAAGCCGTATCCGGAAAATATGCAGACGAACAAAGGTCATCGATATTCTTACCGCGTCCCGCTGTATGAGATTGACATGGGCCAGGCCGTTTATCACGGCAACTATTTTCACTTCTTCGAACTGGCCCGGGAAGCCCTCCTGCGAGACCTGGGCTTCGGTTACCCCGAACTCGTGGCCCGCCAGGTTCATTTAGCCGTGGTGGAAGCCCACCTGCACTACCGGCAACCGGTGCGCTATGATGATCAGATCGATATCATAACCACCGTTCCACTGCTTAAAAGTCGGAGCGTGCAATTCCACCAGCAACTTTTCTTAAGCGCCACCGGCAAGCTGGCCAACGATGCACGTATTACCACGGTGAGCATAAATTTTTCCGGCAGACCCATTCCCTTGCCGCCGGAATTGCGGCAACGACTGGAAACTTTCATGGGTTGAGGCCGTTATCGTCCGGCTGCCCCTCCCCTTTCCTGCTCCTCTGTAACCTCAGGTCGAAAAACCCTCGTTTCCCCGAATCCCAAAACGATGAAGCGGCCAGCCGGAACCCCAGCCTCGGCAAGTTCTTTCTGCAAGAGCAGGGGGGGTTCCGCCAGGGGTTCCTCGGTCAGTTTGAAGGTCCCCCAGTGCATGCCGATGGATTGCTGGGAACGCACATCTCGATGCACCTGCACGGCTTCTCCTGGGTCTAGATGCATGGGCCGCATAAACCAGCGGGGCCTGTACCCCCCGATGGGTATCAGGGCCAGGCGCATGGGCCCCAGTCTTGCGCCGATCTCCCAAAAATCAGGGGAGTAACCGGTATCTCCGGCAAAGTAAATATTCCCCGGGGGGGTGGCCAGGACCCAGCCGGCCCAGAGAGCCTTATTGGTGTCAAAGGGGGTACGGATGGAGAAATGCTGGGCCGGGACACAATGGAGACGTATGGCACCGAACCGGGTGGTTTGCCACCAGTCCAATTCCTCGACATTCTCCAAACCCTCCCGGCGGAACCATTGGGCCAACCCCAATGGCACGAAAAATCTCACCCCATTTCCTAATTTGCGGACGGTGGTCCTGTCCAAATGGTCGTAATGATTGTGGCTGACTATTGCGGCCTGAATGGGCGGCAGTTCTTCCTGCCGCAGAGGAAGCGGTGTTAGCCTCCGGGGTCCGGCAAAACTTACCGGCGAGGCCCGGTGATTGAAATGGGGGTCAGTGAGAATATTCAGCCCCGCCACCTGGATCAGGAAAGTACTGTGCCCGAACCAGGTAATTTGAATCGTCTCCGGATCGGCGTGGTTCAGGCAATTCAGATCCACCGGGGTCATCTGGGGGTGAAAAGCCGGGATAGTCTCCGGCGAAAGAGCCGGCTCTTCCTTGGGACCCAACCCGAACCGCCAGCGGAAAAAATCTTTTCCCCGGCCGGAGGCGTCGAAATGCGGATTGCGAAAACCTCCGGGCTGGTGATGGGGGGGGGCCTGGTTCTGCGCCATCACCTCCCAGAATATCGTTAAGAACGCCGCACCGGCCAGAAGCGTTACCAGAAATACCCCAAAAAAGCCTAGTCGCCTGGTAATTTTCATGAGTTTTAAGTCACCCGCGAACCATGAAAATAACTCAAAATATGCCAGAACCCTTCTCCTCTCCCAGAGGGAGAGGGGACTAAAGGAAGTTATTTGCTAGGTAAATTCCACCAAATAAGGGAAAACAGGCACAAGAAGTCCCGATAAGAAACTATAAGCTTGAAACGGTGGGCTTCATTAGCCGGCTCAAGGGATAACCTTAATTAACCAGCTGAACGCCTATACGTTATGTACCCAGCTCATGCATGATTTTGGAGGGTAATGCGGTAGGCTGGCAAACCCGCCGGCCGCCGGGAAATGAGTAGCTCATCAGTTAGGTTAATGCCTCCGGCGGATCAGATCAAGTCAGAAAAAAGCCTCTCGCTGATTCAGGCCTCCAGGCCGATGGCAGCCCTGGAGGTCTGTGCCTGCCCGGTCTTCAAGGTATTGAAAGCCTGTGCTGTTGATCTTATATATTTTGTTTGTAAGCGTTCAGCGGTCAGCTTAGAGCCGTCAGCTAAAGAAATAATTTCAAATAATTATCACAAGTTTGCTTAAGAGGCTCCACCGGGCGGGGGCTCGTTAGCATAGTTTTTTTCTAAGGACCATGATCATAATTATAGATATTTTCAATTTGACAAATAGGCAAATATCATAGTATGGTGATGCTAATACGCTTTTAGGATACCTTTCATGCCCTTATTTTTCGGCTTTACCTGACGCAGCCAAGCGATCTACCCGGGTTCGGTAGGGACAGGGCCAGGCCGAAGAATGCCATCATTGCATTAATCCTCACTTAAGCGAATAATTTTCTTTTTTTACTTCTTTCTGCCCGGCTCAGTTCAGCTTCCCAGGCGAGTAATGTTCTCGGCCAGAGAATCTTAGGCTGCTAACTCGCCCGCGGTCCCTCTTAGGTCTTCGTTTCGGCCCTTCCCGCCTTTCCCCGGCTGGCGCTGCTGCTTTGGACCCTAAACAGGTTTCCCCTGGCTCAGGGAATGGGAGAGTGTGTGATGGCCGAGTCTTTTGAACCCAAGATTGTTGTTTTCTGCTGTCAGTGGTGTTCCTATGCCGCGGCGGACCTGGCCGGGTCCATGCGCCTGCAGTACCCCCCCAACATCCGCATCATCAAGGTGCCCTGCACCGGCCGAGTGGACATCCTGCATATCTTGAAGGCCTTTGAATACGGCGCCGATGGAGTCTTTTTATCCGGTTGCCTCCTGGGGGAGTGCCACTATGTGGAGGGCAATTATTGGGCCGTGAACCGGGTCAAGCGGGTGAAAAAAATCCTGGCAAGCATCGGGGTGGAGCCGGAGCGGGTGGAAATGTATTTCAATTCCGCCGGCATGGGGCCGCAGTTCGCCCAGTGCTGTATTGATTTTACCGAACGCATCCGGCGATTGGGCCCCCTGCGGCACAAAAAGTCCACAGAGTCCCCGGACGCCATCCCGGTGGAGGTGGGGGCATGATCGGTGGCTTGGCCGGATCGCTGCGGGAGATCATGGCGTTGTTTAACAATCTGGTTTTACAAGAAGTTCCCAGGGTTGAGGCTGCGCCGGTGAGGCTGCACGCCTTTGAACTGGCAGAGACCGCAGCCCTGGCCCTGTCCATAAACTTTTTTCTGCGCCAGCGGGGTAACCGCGCCGGCCGGAGAGTTGAAGCAGCAAGGCAAAAATTAGTTACCGTTACGCCACCATAAGGAGAGTAAATATGGCAGAACGATTTGAACCGAAAATTCTGTGTTTTTGTTGTCAATGGTGCTCCTATGCCGCCGCGGATTTGGCCGGCTCCATGCGGGTGCAGTATCCCACCAATGTCCATATTCTCAAAGTCCCCTGCACCGGCAGAGTGGACCTGACCCATATCTTGCAGGCCTTTGAGGTGGGTGCCGACG
Organism: Deltaproteobacteria bacterium; assembly: GCA_016874895.1. Lineage (GTDB taxonomy): Bacteria > Desulfobacterota > Desulfobaccia > Desulfobaccales > Desulfobaccaceae > Desulfobacca. The sequence goes on along the minus strand of VGSX01000008.1, from coordinate 2,897 downwards.
GGGTCTTCCTGTCCGGCTGCCTCCTGGGGGACTGCCATTACATCGAAGGCAATTACTTTGCCACCACCCGGGCCAAGCGGGCCAAGGAAATTCTCAAGGGCATCGGCATCGATCCGGCCAGGGTGGAGATGTTCTATAATTCCTCGGGCATGGGTCCGCAGTTCGCCCAATGCTGCACTGACTTCACCGAGAGGATCAGGCAACTGGGGCCGTTGCGGAAACAAAAGGCGGTTGCGGCAGCGGCGGCGTCACAGGCCCAGGCGTAACAACAAGTTAGCTCCTTTGAAGAGATAACATACGGAGGCAATAGAGAAATGTCAGAACAACGCCTGCAGTTGAAACCCGGCCGGGGGGAATCCTTTCGAGATCGGGTCATGAAACTTTTGCCTGACGGCGGCAATCTCAACGCCTGCCTGACCTGCGGCACCTGCGCGGCCGGCTGCCCGGCCACCGGTTTGGAGGGCCTCGATCCCCGGAAGTTTCTGCGGATGGCTTTTTTGGGTATGGATGAAGAAGTCACCACCACTCCCTGGGTCTGGATGTGCACCATGTGCAAACGCTGCGTCCACGCCTGCCCCATGAACATCAACATCCCGGCCCTGGTGTATCAGGCCCGGGCGGCCTGGCCCCGGGAAAAACGGCCCAAGGGCATATTGCGCTCCTGCGACATGGCCATGAGCAACTCCAGCGGTTGCGCCACCGGAATTACCACCGAAGACTTCATCTTCGTGGTGGAGGACGTCTTGGCCGAGGTCAGGGAAAGCCAGCCGGGGTTTGAAAATCTGCAAGCCCCTATTGACAAGCAGGGAGCCACCTACTTTTTGAACCAGAATTCCCGGGAGCCCACCAACGAGCCCGAGGAAATGGTGCCTTTGTGGAAAATTCTGCACCTGGTGGGGGCTGATTGGACCTATAGCAGCTGCGGTTGGGGGGGAGAAAACTACTGTATGTTCCTGGCCGACGACGAGTCCTGGGAAAAAGTCACCCGTCAGACCACCGCACAGGCCGACAACCTGGGGTGCAAGTACTACATCAGTACCGAATGCGGCCACGTCACCTACTCCCTCTGGGAAGGTCTGCAGCGCTTCAAGATTCCCCATAAGTTCGAGCTGGTCCCCATTGTGATGCTGTATGCCCAATGGCTCCGGGAGGGTAAGCTCAAGGTGAACTCGGACTGGAATAAAGACCTCAAGGTCAAGTTTACCCTCCAGGACCCCTGTAATATTGTGCGCAAATCCTATGGCGAGGTGTGGGCCGACGCACTCCGTTTCGTGTCCAAGACCGTAGTGGGAGAAGAAAATTTCATCGAGATGTTTCCCAACCGGCTGAATAACTTCTGTTGCGGCGGGGGCGGCGGCGCCCTGCAGGCCCCGTACAAAGAAGAGCGCCTGGCTTACGGCAGATTCAAAAACGACCAGATCGTGGCCACCGGGGCTCCTTACGTTATCACGCCCTGCCACAACTGCCACGCCCAAATAGAAGAACTGGGCATACATTACGGAGCCCATTATCGTACCGTCCACCTGTGGACCCTCATCTGTCTCTCCCTGGGCATCCTGGGGGAAAACGAAAGGGTTTACCTGGGCCCGGATTTGGCCGAAGTCGGGCTGTAAAGGAGCAGGCTCTTTGATTTCTGGCGAGAGATTTTTTCCTTTACACCCCTTACCCTGACCCTCTCCCCGCAAGGGGAGATGGGAACAAGGAAGTGACTCTATACCTGGACTCACTGACAACTTCCTTGAAATTCTCTATATATCTCATTATATATATTAGTTTTATCTATTTGACGGATTAATATTATCTCAGTTAAATTAACTCACGATAATCGAAGTTTTTGGGATATTTCCCACTCTTTTCACCCGCTGAAGCCGCCCTGCAGCTGCCGGGATCGTTTAAGCCGGCCTTGTTTGTGCTGATTGCTGAATGCCTTCGCTTTTTCCTGCCCACCCATACTTACCGGACTCTGACAGTCCACCCATTGCAAAGGAGAAAAATATGCCGACGCCATACGATGAGATGTGGGAAAAATTAAACCTGGACCTGGCGGCCCATGAAGGCCTGCTGGCAGTGTTGGGCAAGTTTTATGGGGACATCTACCTGACCCAGGACAAGAGGCTCAAGGGTATGGAATACCTGGATTTCGTCTTGACCGAAGTGCACGGTCTGCGCATCAAGGAGCTGCAGGAGGCCAAGGCCCAGGGCAAAAAGATTATCGGCACTTTCTGCGTTTTTGTCCCCGAGGAAATCGTCCTGGCTGCGGACGCCATTCAGGTGGGCCTGTGCGCCGGGGCCGAAATCGGCAAGGAGGCCGCGGAAAAAATCCTGCCCCGGAACACCTGCGCCCTCATCAAATCTTTCGTGGGTTTCAAGCTGTCCCGCCTCTGCCCCTATATTGAATCCTGCGACCTGGTGGTGGGCGAGACCACCTGCGACGGCAAAAAGAAGGCCTACGAAATCTTCGCGGACTATGCCCCGGTCTATGTCATGGAAATTCCCCAGATGAAGAACGCCTGCGACCGGGATCTGTGGAAAACCGAGATTCTGCGGTTCAAGGATAAGATCGAAGAAGTTACCGGCAACAAGATCACCGCCGAGAAACTCCAGGCCGCCATCAAGGTGGTGAATGACCGCCGCCGGGCCTTGCAGCGCCTTAATCAACTCCGGGCGGCCTCGCCCGTCCCCATTTCAGGGCGGGACGTGCTGCTCATCAACCAGATCAGTTTTTACGATGATCCCATCCGGTTTACCCAGCAGATCAACAAGCTCTGCGATGAGCTGGAAGAGCGGGTCAAGGCCCACCAGGGCGTGGTCCCGGAAAACACTCCCCGGGTGATGCTCTCCGGCTGTCCCATGGCCATCCCCAACTGGAAGCTGCCCTTTGTGGTGGAGTCCTCCGG
>VGSX01000007.1 GCA_016874895.1 Deltaproteobacteria bacterium | reverse complement strand
TGGTTAGTGGTCAGGGGTCAGGGGTCAGGGGTCAGTGTATTAGGGGTCAAATTAGGAATGGTGATATTAGGAATCGAAACCTCCTGCGATGAGACCGCGGCCGCGGTGGTGGCCGATGGCCGGCGGCTGTTGTCAGACATTGTCGCCACCCAGTTCGACCTGCATGCCCGGTACGGGGGGGTGGTGCCGGAACTGGCGGCCCGGCGGCATCAGGAGAATATCCTGCCGGTGATCCGGGCCGCGTTGGCCCAGGCCCAGGTTGGGTTAAGGGATCTCCAGGCCATCGCCGTGACCCAGGGGCCGGGGCTCATCGGCGCCCTGGTGATCGGCTTTGCGGTGGCCAAGTCCCTGGCCTACACTCTGAATATTCCCCTCGTGGGGGTGCACCACCTGCACGCTCATCTGGCAGCGCCGTTTCTCACTGAACGTCCCCCCGCCTTTCCTTTTATCGCCCTGGTGGTGTCCGGCGGCCATACCAACCTCTACCACGTAGCTAGTTTCCAGGAGATCAGGCTATTGGGCCGGAGCCGGGACGACGCGGCCGGGGAGGCCTTCGACAAGGTGGCCAAGCTGATGCAGTTAGGGTATCCCGGGGGCGTCGCCATCGAACGCCTCTCCCAGGGCGGCGATTCCCAGGCCTTCGCCCTGCCCCGGCCCCGCATCGATACGGAGCCCCTCACCTTCAGCTATAGCGGGCTCAAGACCGCGGTGGCGGCGGTGTTGCGCAAAGACCCGGAAATCCTTGGGCGGCCCCGGGGGCCGGCGGATCTTGCCGCCAGTTTTCAGGCCGCAGTGGTGGATTCTTTGGTGAGCCGGGCGCTGTTAGCCACACAGCTTCATAATTGCCCGCGCCTGGTGGTGGCCGGCGGGGTGGCCGCCAACCGCCGCCTCAGGCATGAGCTGGAAATCCAGTGTGCCGCCGCAGAAGTGGAACTTTTTCTGCCCTCCTTAAAACTCTGTACCGACAACGCCGCCATGGTGGCAGTGCTGGGGTATCATCTTTTGCAGGCGGGAGAAAGGTTGGATCTCAGGGCGGATGTTTTTGCCAGGGGCTGAATCACTTATTTTTTTTTGGAAATAAGTTACGACAACCAAACGGCGCCTTTTGGCGCCGTTTGGTATGTTGGGGGGATCTGCTGCCCCAGAGATGTTAGCTGAGTTTACGCCTGAGGCCGATCAGACCCAGGAGGCCGGTGCCCAGAAGCAGAATGCTGGGGCTCACCGGAACAGGGGCGACTTGGGGAAGAAGGCGCTGGCATCATCGCTAAAAGAAAATCGGGAGGAGAGGTAATCGCCTTTAATCCGTGAACCTTGAACTTTTCGGCCCCGTTGACAATTTGCTCGAACCACATTAACTTTATGCACATGAAGAAAAAAATTCTCTGCAAGCAAGTCTGGGTTCTGAGCCTGGTGCTTCTGCCACTGATGCTTTCGGCGTGCGCCACCGCGCCGTTCACCGGCCGACAGCAGCTGATGCTTACTTCGGTGGGTCAGGAAAACACCCTGGGCTATCAGGCGTTTTCCCAAATCCGGCAGCAGTATAAGCCTTCCCAAGATACTAAGAACAGCGAGATGGTGCAACGGGTGGGCCAACGCATCGCCGAGGCCGCCAACCGCCCTGATTTCCGCTGGGAATTTGTGCTGTTTGACGAGGATACCGTCAATGCCTTCTGTCTCCCCGGCGGCAAGGTGGGGATTTTTACCGGAATTCTCAAGTATACCGAGGATGAGGCCGGGATGGCCACGGTGATTTCCCATGAGGTGGCCCACGCGATCCTGCGCCATGCCGGGGAACGCATGAGCCAGGGGCTGTTGGCGCAGCTCGGCAGTGTGGGACTGGGGGTGGCCCTGGCGGGACAGAGTCCCTACGTCGCCCAGGCGGCCCAGCAGGCCTATGGACTGGGGACCCAGGTGGGGGTCATGCTGCCCTACAGCCGGAAACAGGAATTGGAAGCTGATGAGGTGGGCCTTATTCTCATGGCCAAGGCCGGGTATGACCCCGAGGCGGCCGTGGGTTTCTGGGAACGCATGATGGCGGGCAAAAAAGGCAAGGGCAAGCCTCCGGCTTTTCTTTCCACCCACCCCACCGATGAACGGCGGATCAACGAAATCCGGCGGATGCTCCCGAAAATCAAAGAACGGTATTATAACCCCGCCACCTGAGGCTTTTCCGGCCGATTGCCCGACGCGGGCCTGAAACTCGCCCTGTGGCGATATACCCACTCCGGTTTATCCCGCAGCCCATGGGGGTTAATTCCTCTCGATTTTACTGCCCTTTTTTGCCGAAAACCGAAAACTGCAAACCGAAAACCGTATTAATCAGCGCAGGCGCCGATTCTCGCCCACGCGTACTGTCACCCGGTTGGCGTCGAAGTATTCCATCAGGGGAATGGAAAACTTGCGGCTGGTCTGGGTGAGGTCTTTGAACTGGGGGACGGAAATCTCGTTATGCAGCTTCAGATAGGCTACCAGCTTATTTTTTAGCGTCTCCATCACCTCGTGATGAAAAAACAGGTCTTCCTTTACCTTTACCAGGCGTCCCTTACTGGTGAGCAGCTTGATAATTTCCTGCAGCCGGCTGCCTTCAGTTTTTAAAGCGGTTCCGGCCTCTTTGAGGGTGGGTGGCGTCAGGCCGCCCCGGGCATAAAGGGATTCCAGCTTCCTGGCCAATTCTTCCTGGGCTTCCCCCAATACCACCCGGTGGCTGGCCAGCCGGACCAGTTCCTTGTCCACCACCAGGCGTTTCTGCTGTTCCAGGTTTTGCAGGAGGTAATTGAACAGGCGGACCTCCAATTCCTCCGGGAGCCGCCGGCGCAATTCCTCCTTGGAGAGCCCCAATTTGAGGGGCTGGCTGTGGTGATATTTCTGCAGGAATTGGGTGGCCTGGTCTTGCAGGTCTTTCACCGCGGCACTTAGGGCGTAGCGGTTTTTTTCCGGATCGTAGCAGATAATCTGGCTTTTTTGGAGCAACTGGGCCAAGAGGGGGTCGAGTTCAGTGTCGTTGAGGGAAAGCAGTTGCACCAGTTCCAGGCGGGAGCGCCCCGCGGCCCCGGCCTCCTGCAGATAAAAGGTGATCCGTTCCGCCTCGCGGCATTTCTCTAGAAACTCCAGACCTTTCAGGACGCTCTCCTGGAGTCGTCGATGTTTGGGAGGATTGATGTGCAGGAAATAGCCGCCGCCGATGGTGAGGGCCGGAGAGACATTGCGGATCACGAAGCGGTCGAAGGGTTTTACGGCCAGGGGTTCGGTGAGGCGGAATTGCACCAGGCCGCTCTCTCCGGGCGGCAGTTCTTCCTGGGACAGCAGGATCACGGTGGCCACCTGTTCACTTGTACCGGTATGGAGGCGGATTTCCCGCCGGTTTTTCAGGGGGCGGGGCGCGCTGGGCAACACCTCCAGACGGGCATCCAACCGCAGGGTGGCCAGCAGCGCCTCCGGTGTGCCCACGATCATGCCCCGCTCCAGGTCCAATTTATCGATGCCCTGAAGATTGATGGCCGTGCGGGACCCGGCCAGGGCCTCTTCCACATTTTCGTCGTGGACCTGAATATTACGGACCCGGGCCTTAAACTGGGGGGGGTAAATGGTCACCAGGTCTCCCAGCCGCACCCGGCCGGAGACGGCGGTGCCGGTGACCACGGTGCCGAAGCCCTTTATGGTAAAGACCCGGTCAATGGGCAGTCGGAAGATGCCGCTGCTGGGTTTGGGCTGAATATCGGCGCATAATTCGGTCAAGGTCTCCAGGAGTTCCGCTTTGCCCTGCCCGGTGACGGCGGAAAACCGCACCAGGGGGGCTCCGTCCAAAAAAGTATGGCTCAAGAAAGCGCGTACGTCTTCCTCCACCAACTCCAGCCATTCCTCCTCCACCAGGTCCACTTTGGTGAGCACCACCAGGCCGCGTTTCACCCTCAAAAGCTGGCAGATTTCCAGGTGCTCCCGGGTCTGGGGCATCACTCCCTCATCAGCGGCAATGATCAGGGCCACCAGGTCCATGCCGGTGGCCCCCGCCAGCATGTGCCGGACAAACCGTTCATGCCCGGGTACATCCACGATACCGAGACGCTGGCCATCGGGCAGGACCAGGGAAGCAAAACCCAACTCGATGGTGATGCCGCGGAGCTTTTCTTCTTTCAGACGATCGGTGTCCACCCCGGTCAAGGCCTTGATCAGGGAAGTCTTGCCATGATCGATGTGTCCGGCAGTGCCGAGTATGATGGGCTGCAATGCTGCTTCCTTTCTCACGGACGCCCCCACGCGTCCGGCGCCGGGAAAAATTAACGGTCGTCGTCCAGGAGATGGGTTTTTTTCTTCAGGAATCTGATTAACAGGTAAATGCCGAGGCTGCTGGAAAAAATTGCGGTCCACATGGCATCCGGGCTGAACGTCCTATCCACCCGCAGGCCGGTGAGGACTTTTAATCCGGTAAAAATGGCGATCATGGCAAAAAAGGATGAGTACTCTCTTTTCAAGGCACTTTTTACTGAAAACCCCAATTGCGGGGCCCGCCATTGGGAGAAGCGGGGAATGAACAGAGGCGTCTGGTCAGCCCAGGCCGGGAACTGGTCCGGGAATTTCTGTTTTAAGAAGTCCTCTTCGGCGTACATGATTTTTTCATAATAGCCCCAGAAAATCAGACTGATGAGGAGGGTGAACCACCAGAGGTGGAAAAACAGGGAAATGCCCAGCCACATGATGAAGTTGCCCACGTAGAGGGGATGACGGACGATGGAATACATCCCGGTAGTGTTCAAAACCTCCGCCACCTGCCGGGTGGTGTTCCGGCCGGAAGTTCCCCGGGGGGCGTAGCCCACCGTCATGATCCGGATCATCAGACCCAGGGAGGCAACAAGCAGGCAGAATAATTCCCATAACCGGTCCGTGGCCGGCTCCGAGGTTAACCGCCTGAAATCCTGCAACGCCAGCAGGAAGAGAACCGCCAAGAGCAGGGGCAGATAACTGCGCCAGCGGAAAAACCAGTTGCCCACCCGCACCATTTCGTTACTCAAAGCCACGGCCAATCCTCAAAGACTTAATATAATCTGATACTTCTCTAAGTGAAAATTCTGATTATTGAGAATAACGATCTCTTTCTGATGTTTTTCTTCCAGTTTTTCCAGGGTGCTGCTGCCCAGGTCCAGCAGGACGTTGGCCAGTTCCGGGTGCACCTCCACGGTGATCTGACCGGCCTCCGGGGAACCGATGGTGGCGGATAATTCCCGTAAAATATCGAAGGCCACGGATATGCGGGAGCGGATGAAACCTTTCTGGTCGCAGTAGGGGCAGGGTTCGGTTAGGGTGTGGTGCAGGCTCTGCCGGGAGCGCTGGCGGGTCATTTCCACCAGCCCCAACTCGGACATTTTAAGAATACTGGTCTTGGCCCGATCTTTTTTCAAGGCTTCTTTCAGGGCATTGGTGACCTTTTCCCGATTCGCCTCTTTTTCCATATCGATGAAGTCAATGACAATCAAGCCGCCGATGTTGCGCAGGCGCAACTGGTAGGCGATTTCCTTCACCGCCTCTAAGTTCGTCTTTAAAATGGTTTCTTCGAGATTATGTTTCCCCACGTAGCGGCCGGTATTGACATCGATCACCACCAGGGCCTCGGTGGGCTCGATGATAATATAACCGCCCGATTTTAACCAGACTTTCTTCCCCAAGGCCCGCTGCAACTCAATTTCGATGTCGTAATGTTCAAAGAGAGGCTCCGACCCCTGATAGAGCTCCAGGTTAAATTTCATTAAGGGCTGAAAGGTTTCCACGAAAGTGAGAATCTTGGCGTGGGTTTCAAAATCGTCCACGATCAACCGGTCCACCTCCTTGGTGAACAGATCCCGGACCACCCGCAAGACGATGTCCAGTTCCCGGTGCACTAACGAAGGGGTGGGGGCGGATTCTTTTTTGCGCAGGAGATTATTCCAGATCTGCAGGAGAAAGTCCATTTCGCTCTTGAGCTTTTCTACCCTGCCGCCCTCGCTGGCAGTGCGGGCGATGAGGCCGCAATCCGGGGGTTTGATGGCGGCCAGGGCTTCCTTTAATCTGTGGCGCTCCGCCTCATCCAGGATGCGCCGGGAGACGCCCACATGGTTGACCGTGGGCATCAGGACCAGATTCCGGCCGGGCAGGGTGATATGGGAGGTGAGGCGGGCGCCCTTGCCGCACAGGGGCGGTTTGGCCACCTGCACCAGAACTTCCTGACCTTCCTGGAGGATATCCTCGATGGGAGTGGCGGGGTGATAATTAGTCTGACCGGTAAGGGAAACCTGGCCGCCGCCATTGTCCTCCTTACGCCACTCGGTATAAAAATCCTCATAGTGGTCCACCACATCGGCCACATAGAGAAACGCCGAGCGATCCAGGCCGATATCCACAAAGGCGGCCCCCATGCCGGGCAATACCTTGATGACGCGGCCTTTATAGATATTGCCGATGAGCGAGCTATCCGCCTCCCGTTCAAGGTAGAGCTCCACCACGTTGCCGTTTTCCACCAGGGCTACCCGGCTCTCGAAAGGGGCAACGTTTATGATTAACTCGCTGGCCATATATAATATCGTTTTGGGTTGTCGGTTTCCAGTTTTCAGTTTTCGGTTCATTCTGGTTCCCAAGTTGAACTTGGGAACCAGATATCCCGCCAGGCTGTGTTTGGCCACCTTTTAAAAAAATCCGGATTTCACAATGAGCTAATGATTAGAATAGCTTTTTCGTTTCAATATCTCAAGCTGTAATGCTGCCGTTTCCGGTAGATCGAAAATTGCCTTGATCAGGGCGCTGATTTTCAGGTTATCCCTTTCTCTGATAGCGATCACAATTTCCAGGCTCCGGGCATCGTGTCGGTGGATGGCGGCCACCAGCGGCCGGATGTCAATGCGCTTGGTTTCCTTGGGTTTTTGGCGCAGGGCAAAAAACTCGGTTGCATTGAGAAAATCAGTCAGTTTCTCCTCGGAGAATAAGGCCTCCGGGCTCTGCACGGCGTAGACGACCCGGTCAGGTTTGGGGGCAGACCTGGACCCGGTAACATTTGCGGCTGTGAGAATCTTCAAACCTTCCGGCAACACCTGGTTGAGGCGGGCGGCCACCTCTCCCTCCGGCAGGGCTTGCAGTAATTCGATATCCAGGGTCTCAGCCACACTTTCCACCCCCACCGGCAGCGCTCCATGGAAGGACACCTGGGGCAGGGGATGGTAGCCCTGGGAAAAATTGAGGGTCAGACCGGAACGGCGCAGACTCCGGTAAAAAACGTTCATGAATTCCAGGTGGCTCAACCACCTGGCCGCCTCGAGTTTGGCGTAATGCAGGCGATATCGGCTGGGGCTGGCAGGGTAGGGGGGGGCAGGGGGCGGACCGGTATGGCAATCAACGCTCGGAGTACAGGTCCGGGGTTGTACCTTAAGCCAGTCGCAGACCCCGCAATCCAGGCAGCCGGCCTCCCGGCAATCCGGGGTTTGGGCGTCCTCCCAGGCCCGGCGGCGTTCCGTCAGTAAGTATTCCTTGGTTACTCCCACATCAATATGGTCCCAGGGCAGGATTTCCTCTTGTCGCCGTTCCCGGAGAAAGACATCGCCCTTGAGGTTGCCGGCCGTTAGGGCCTGCTGCCAGGCGTCGATCCTGGCGTGTTCGGTCCAGGCGTCAAAACGGCAGCCCAGCCGATGCGCCTCCACCAGGACCGGGGCCAAGCGTCGATCGCCTCTGGCCAAAACGCCCTCCAGCCAGCTCTGGTCCGTGGGATTCCATTTTATTTCCATGCCTTTGTGTTTGAGGAGATTTTTAGCCAGATGCAGTCTTTCCTGGCTCTCCGGCCGGGAAAGCTGCCTTTCCCATTGAAAAGGGGTGTGCGGCTTGGGAATAAAGGTATTAAGGCTGACGTGCAGCTTTGCCCTATGATTAACTTTTTTGGCCACCGCCAGGGCCTGACGGCAGAGATCGGTCAGGGCGTCAAGGTCATCCCGGTCCTCCATGGGGAAGCCGATCATAAAATACATCTTGAGGAGATTCCAGCCGAGTTCAAAGGCTTGCTGAACACTGGCGAGGATCTCGGCCTCGGTGAGATTTTTGTTGATGGCCCGCCGCAGCCGCTCGCTGCCGGCCTCGGGGGCAATGGTAAAGCCGGTTTTCCTGACGCGCTTGATCTGGCGCATCAGGGCGGTGGTGAGGGTGTCGGCGCGCATGGAGGGTAGAGACAGGGCGATCCGGCGTTTTTCCAGGCGATCCATCAGCTCGGTGAGCAGAGGGGCCAGGCAGCCGTAATCGCCGGAACTTAGCGACAGGAGCGACACTTCCTCAAAACCACTGGCCGCCAGGGCCTTTTCCACCCAGGAGATGATGAACTGGGGGTCCCGCTCCCGCACCGGTCGATATGTCATGCCCGCCTGGCAGAAGCGGCAGCCCCGGGTGCAGCCCCGGGAGATTTCCACATTCAGGCGGTCGTGAACGATCTGCACCAGGGGCACCAGGGGTCCGGGGCTGAGGGGAGGGGCCGCCAGTTCGCTGATTACCCGGCGGCGGATGCGCTGACGCCGGCCCAAGGGAAGGATCTCCCGGAGCATCCCGGCTGCATCGAAGCTCATCTTGAAGAGGGCCGGGACATAGACTCCCTCGATTTCCTCCAGGGCCCGGAACAGTTCCTTCCGGCTGCCGCCGGTAGCACGCCACTCCTGCACCAGGTCGGCGATCTGCAGAATTACTTCCTCGCCGTCGCCGATGACCAGGGCATCAAAAAAAGGAGCCACCGGTTCCGGGTTGACACAGGCGGGCCCCCCGGCAATGACCACCGGTTCGTCCGGTCGGCGGGAGGCAGCCAGCCGGGTGATGCCGCCCAGCTCCAGCATGGTAAGGAGGTTGGTGTAGCCCAGTTCGTACTGTAAACTTACTCCCACTAAATCAAAGGCGTGCAGGGGAGTGCCGGATTCCAGACTGGTGAGGGGCAGTTGCCGGTCCCGCAGGAGCCTTTCCAGATCCGGGGCCGGGGCATAAGCGCGTTCGGCCCAGATCTCATCCCGCTGGTTGAGGATGCGATAGAGCAACTCCAGGCCCAGGTGGGACATGCCGATTTCATAAAGATCAGGGAATAACAGGGCCACCCGCAGTCTGAGGTCCCTGAGGTCTTTATAAACCGCGTTGATCTCGGCGCCCAGATATCTCCCCGGTTTTTGGACCAAAGGGAGAATCTCCAAGAGGCGAGATTGTGTTTGGGCAGATTTCAAGGTATGGTATTTTCGGTCTACAGCCGCCAGAAATATCCTGGCCATTTTTAACGGGGTTCCAGGGCGCCTTATCGGTTATTCGGTCGAGAACCGGACGTTAACTGCAGGGCCTCCTGAAAATTCAGGGTCCCGGCATAGAGGGCCTTTCCAGTAATCACGCCGATGACCCCATCTTCCGTCAAGGGGATAAGATCCTGGATATCCTTGATAGTGTTGACTCCCCCGGAGGCGATCACCGGGGTGGGCACGGCCTGGGCCAGGCGGCGGGTGGCCGCGATGTTGGGGCCGGTCTGCATGCCGTCCCGGAAAATATCCGTATAGATGAAAGCCGCAGGTCCCAGGGGGGCCAGAGCCTGGGCCACCTCCAGCGCGTCCCGGTCGGTGGTTTCCACCCAACCCTCCGCGGCCAGTCTGCCGTCCCGGGCATCCAGGGCAATGGCGATCCGGCCGGGGAAACGTTTTAAGGCCTGCATGGTAACCTCACGGTCCTTGAGAACCGCGGTTCCTAAAATGAGGCGGTCAACCCCCAGGGAGATATATTGGGCCATATCCTCCAGGGTGCGCAGCCCCCCGCCCAACTGCATGGGAATAGTCAGATTCTGGCGGATACTGGCAACGGCGGCCACGTTAACCGGCTTTTTCTCAAAGGCCCCGTCAAGATCCACCACGTGCAGCCACTGGGCTCCCTGGGCCTGCCAGCGCCGGGCCATGGCCCCGGGATCGTCGCCATAAACGGTCTCCTGGTCCTTCACTCCCTGGCGGAGGCGGACGCACCTGCCGTTTTTAATATCGATGGCCGGAATGACAAGCATCAGTTTTTCCTTGAACTTAAAGGCTGTTAGCGGAATGGTTAGCTAATTAAATTAATTATTATAAATTATTATATTTAAGTTGGCAAGATGCGGTGGCACAAGCTTTCTAGCCTGGGCTGCCTGGACGTTTCAGAAATGTGGAGTTCAGGTCACACCCCCCAGACCTGGTCAGTGAGAATCCCGGTGCCGGAGGCGTTGATGGTCAAGAGCATCCAGCCGCAGCCGATTCTGCCGGTTCCCTCCGGGGAGGGACGGCCGGTGGTGCATCCCAGCCGCACATCCGGGAGCGGCCAGGCCGTGGCCCGCAATCCCTGGAAGATCAGGTTCTGGTGGTGCAGGGTGATATTCTGATGCACGTGCCCGTGCAGCAGGAAAACCTCCCGCCGCTGGGCCAGGAGCTCGTATAAGGCTTCGGCCCCTTCGGTCCACCAGTCCCAGGGTTGAAAGAGGCGATAGGGCGGGGCGTGGGAGATGAGGCACAGCGGTGTCTCAGGGGCACTCTGGCGCAGTTCCCGGGCCAGCCAGCCATGCAGGGCCGGGGTAAGGTGAAACACGTGAGCGGAATCCGCCGGGTTGTGGATAGTGGGGGTGAAACCCACAAAATGCACCCCCTGATGCGTGAAGGAAAACCTGTCGGCCCCGAAAAATCCCTCCCACAGTGAGGATGATCCAGACAGAAAATCCTGTTCTCCGGGGAGGACCCACACCGGCGTCTGCAAAGCCGCCAGTATTTGCTTTCCTAAAGAGAGCGCCCCGGCAGTGCCGTCAGCGGTGAGGTCGCCGGCCACAAATACCAGGTCCGCAGGCGGGCACAGGGCATTGATTTCCGCCACGGCCGCGGCTAATTGGCGGGCCGGGCCGCATTCCCCGCCGTCCTCGGGCAGGTGGGAATCGGCCAGCAGGGCGATTTTTAATGTTCCCAGGGAAGATTCCCGAAAAGGTGAGACAAAAGCCGGTGGCGCTGCGACCTGAAACCCTGCGGCACCGGCGGTCAGGCCTAAGCCCAGGAGCTGCAAAAACTGACGGCGAGTCGCCATGCTGTCCCCCTGTCCGCAACCGAGCTGATATTTTTTTACATTATAATCCGGAGGCCGTAAAAAGGGAAATAAGATTTCCGGGGCAGCCATCATCCTTGGGTTTACTCCCGGCAACCGGCATGATCTCTGGATTTCAAAAAATTCGCATGAAATGAGGCGCTGGTCTTTCTATCCTTTGCCATTCGGTATAAAATTCTGGTAACCATTCATCGGTCAGTTTGCAGCCGTCAGCTAACAGAATAAATGGTACGAGTTGGAATAACACGGCTTTTTTCAGGCGGTTTCGATAAGTTGAATTAAGACCTTTCTGGGCTGAAACCTGAATCCCTTTGATATTATTATGAAAACGTTTTTTAAAAGAACCTTCCGAGTTACCTATCTCACCGTCACTCTGATGATTATCGCGGTTCACCTCCTGTTCCTGGCGGCAGATTTTAATTTTGTCCATAATCTGGAGATGAGGTTCTATGATCTAATGTTCCACCTCCGGGGACCCAAGCCGCCGGGGCCGGAGGTGGTGATCGTGGCCATTGACGATGAGAGCATCAAGGCCATCGGACGCTGGCCCTGGTCCCGGCGGGAGATCAACCGGGCCGTGGAGGTGCTGCACCAGGCCGGGGCCAAGGTTATCGGCTTTGATATTATCTTTGCCGAAAAGCAGGAGGAGGCTGGCGCCGCCTTGTTATCCCGGCTGCAGCAGGAAATGGCGCGGCGCCAGTGGAGTTTTCCGGCCCTGGAAAAGTGGGTCCGGCAAGAAGGCCGGCAGGTTGATCCTGACGGCGAGCTGGCCGAAAAGTTCGGACAATGCGGGAATGTGGTCCTCGGCTATTATTTCCAGGGTCTGGAACTTCTCCAGGCCGGGCCTGAGTATTTTTCTCTCGAGATCTCCCCCGACAATATTAAATCATCAACCTATGATCTGGTCCGCTGGACTTCGGCGCAGAGCTCTCCTGCCTTCCTCCTGGCAGCGAGGGGGGTGGAGATAAACCTGCCGCTGCTCTCCGGGGCTGCCTGCGATAGCGGTTATTTCAACGCCATCCCGGACCCTGACGGCTCCATCCGCACCCTGCCCCTGGCTATTACTTATCGAAAGGACATCTACGCTCCCCTGTCCCTCTCTATACTGCAACGTTTCCTGGACAACCCTCTGCTGGAGATTACCCTGTCTGATCAGGGAGTTCGGGGTATACGCCTGGGCCACCGCAGGATTCCGGTGGACGATCATGGCCGCTTCCGCATCGATTTCCGTGGGCCGGCCAAAACCTTTCCCTACTATGCCTTTATCGACGTGGTGGAGGGCAGGATTCCTCCAGAGAATTTCCGGGATAAGATTGTCCTGGTGGGGGCCTCTGCGGTGGGCATCTATGACATCCGGGTAACGCCGTTTGCCAGCGTCTTCCCGGGAGTTGAGGTTCATGCCAACATCATGGATAATATCCTGCGCCAGGATTTTCTCTGGGCCCCGAAAGGTCTGTGGAACCCCGCAGTGTTGTCCCTCATCGGCTTGAGTCTCATCATGTGCTGGGTGCAGCCCCGGGTGCGGGCCTGGTTCGGCCTGGCCCTGCTCATCAATCTGATCGCGCTCTATTTTCTGATAAATTATTATCTGTTTTCCCGGCACCAGATCTATCTCCAGATGCTCTATCCCTTGAGTGGTCTCTTCAGCGTCTATGTGGCAGTGGGATACATGCGGTTTATGGCCGAGGAAAAGGAGCGCAAGCGTATCAAGGCGGCCTTTCAGAATTATGTTCCCCCCGAGGTGGTCAACACCATGCTGCAACACCCGGAAAAGCTGCATTTGGGCGGCGAAAAACGGGAAATGACAGTGATTTTCTCCGATATCCGGGGGTTTACCACTTTGTCGGAAAAGATGGAGCCGGAAGTACTGGTGGAATTACTCCATTCCTACCTGAACCCCATGACCGATATCGTCTTTAAACACGGGGGCACCATGGACAAGTATATCGGCGACGCTATTATGGCTATTTACGGCGCGCCATTAGTGCTGCCGGACCATGCCAGATGTGCCTGCGAAACGGCCCTGGAAATGACTGCCGTCCTCCAGCAGCTCTGGGAAGGTTGGCGGGCTCAGAATCTGCCCGAACTCAAGATCGGCATCGGCATCAATTCAGGCTTAATGACCGTAGGGAATATGGGGTCCCAGCGCCTGTTCGACTATACGGTCATCGGCGATAACGTCAACCTGGCCTCCCGCCTGGAGGGACTCACCAAGTATTACGGCACCGCTATTTTGATCTCCGAGTCCACCCAAAAACTGCTCCCCGACGGCTTTATTGTCCGAGAGGTGGATCGGGTCCGGGTCAAGGGGAAAAGGGCCCCGGTGAGTATTTTTGAATTACGGGGCCAGGGCCGCCCCGAGGGCGTCGAAGCCGAACTCCTGCAAACCTTTCAGGCCGGCTTGGTGGCATTCCGCCAACAGCGCTGGAAGGAAGCAGAACAATATTTGTCTGCCTGCCTGCGCCTGGACCCCGAGGACGGCCCCGCCACACTGCTTTTCCAACGCACAGCCAACCTGGCCCAACAACCGCCCGCGCCGGATTGGGACGGCACCTCCACCCTTACTGAGAAATAACAGGTTAGCGGTCATTCCTCAGCTTTTTTCTCCTGCCCGGGTTTAACTCGGGCAAGAAGGTAGAACTGCAGTCTTATCCGCCTTATCCTGACAGCCTAGCAACGCTTGCGGGAGAAAAAGAACCGCCTCTACTGGAGCTTGACTCCCGGCATCCGGGGCTATCTGGACCAGAAACTGGCCGCCTGAGAGGGTCCCGGCGGCCGCGATTGTGAACGGGCTTCTTAGGGGGCTCGGTGGGATCTAGGAGAGGAGCTGCGGCTTAGCGGGGGTGTCCGGATGTTGCGGCAGACTGTGGCCCGCCTCGGGACGTTCCCCCGGGGGAATGACCCGGCCGCTGGCTTTGTCAATAATGACCCCGTAACGTTCCGATAGCGTCAACAAGTATTCGCATTCCATGGCTTTTTTGGCCAGCCGGTAGCGCAGCAGCAGGCTGATGGGAAAGTACAGCATACTCAGGGCCATAATGCCGATGACCACATAGGTGCCCCATAGTCCCAAAGTGGAGAAAAGCCCCTGGAGATAAACCAGTACTGTCTCCGGGTACAGGAGGCCGAAAACAAAGGCAAACAATGCCATCAAGCCCATAATATAAGAGATCAGGGAACATTTGTGGCAGAAACGCTGCCATATTCTTTTTCCGGGTCGGTCGTGGTCGGTTCCGGGGACCTGGAGCAGGTCAAAGCCCCGGACGATGATGCCGAACACCAGCATCATGACCACCGGGGCGATGAAGGCGACCAGGAGATATTCCTGCCAGGGAAAGGGGATTACCTTTACCTCGCCGCCGAACCAGCCTTCGTCCATCTGCCAGATGATGGTAACCCCGAGGATGATAATTTCCACCACCAGCACGAAGACCAGAAAACTATTGAAAATATATTTTTTCTCCCCCGGGCCGTGGAGACTGAAAAACCTGCTCATGGTTACTGCCTTAACTTATAAATCTCACAGAACAGAAACGCTTCCCGAAAATGGGACTAAAAAATTGTCTTATTATATCTGCCGGAGGAAACCGTTTCAATGATAATCTGTAACATTTCAGTATGCTGAGGATTCACGGTGGAACAGGCTGCCAGCCTGTTCATCAACGCACAGGCTGGAAGCCTGTGCCACCGATGATCCTACTTTTATCCTGATTGCAATAGGATTATGGTTCAAGGTCGAGTTAGCTCTCGCCTTTTACTCAGTTCGCTGAATTGTTACAAAACCCCTTTATCCCATTTCCTTCCCTGTCTTTTCTTAGTTCATCCTTAGGGGGCAGGGGCCGGTGTTTGGCTTGACTGACCACTGACCACTGACCACTAAACAGACCCTTGCCGGCTGCTTTTAGCGGTCCAGATACTGCCGCACCAGGGTCACCGGGGGCAGGGCCGGGTCGCCGTCGATGACCTCGATACCCTTGCGCTGGAAGAATTTCCGGGCGTTGTCGCTCATACCGGCGGTGATGAGGTGGGTAATCCCCTGCCGGTCCAGCCAGGCCGGGAGGATGCCCGGTTTGAAGTCCGGCGGGGCAGCTTCCTCCTGGGCCACTATTTGATTCTCCCGCACGGTGATCAGGGAAAAGCGCTGGTCCTGGCCGAGTTTTTCGGCGAGCTGGCCGTTATGGAGGGGAACCGCGAACTTAAGCACCCCGGCCTCCCGGCGGGGGAGTGTTTTTTGTGGTTCAGGTTTACCGAGGGCCGCGAGGATGGCGTCCACGGTGCGGTCCAGGGCTTGTAAGAAGGGGCTTTGGGAGGCGTCCACGCCGGTGAGGCGGCCGGCGTCGGCGGCCTCGACGATCTGGGGATCGAAGGGCAGGGAGCCCAGGAGTGCCTGTTCCAGGGACTGGACGCCGCGGCTGCCCCCGCCGGAGGTGAACAGGGGAATGGACTTGCCGCAGTCGGGGCAGATGAGGTGGCTCATGTTTTCCACCACGCCGAGGATAGGCATACCGACCTTGCGGCAGAAATTGATGGATTTGCGCACATCGGCCAGGGAAATTTCCTGGGGGGTGGTGACGATAATGGCCTGGGCCTCGGGGATGGTGTGGGCCACGGTGAGGGGTTCGTCGCCCGTGCCTGGCGGAGCGTCAATGACCAGGAAGTCCAGGGGGCCCCAGACGATTTCGGTGAGGAACTGGCGGATTATCTTATGCTTGATGGGACCCCGCCAGATGACGGCGGCGTCCCGGTCTTTCATCATAGCCTCGATGGAGATGACTTTGAGATTATGGTACAGGTCAGCGGGTAGGTTGTACTGGGCCTGGACCAGATCCAGGGGCTCCCCCAGGCCCAACATGCGGTAGACATCGGGGCCATGCAGGTCCACGTCCATGAGACCGACGGCGAAGCCCCGGCGGGCCAGGGACAGGGCCAGGGTGACGGCCACACTGCTTTTGCCGACCCCCCCTTTGCCGCTCATGACCATTAATTTATGGCGGATCTCCGCCAGGACCCAGCGGAGCTGACATTCCTCGGGGGAGATATCGTCGCCAGAATTTAGATGCAGTTCGCAGCCTTCACAGGAGCCGTCGTCTTTTTGATGTAAGCATTTATCCATATCAGGTTACATTCCTCCAGCCCTTGGCAGTAACGCTTACTCGAAGCGGAAAACTTTGCGGATTTTCTTTTTTACTTCCCAGGTGCAACTCAGACCTTTAGGAAATCGGACCAGGTCGCCGGGGCCGATGTCTACTTTTTCACCGTCCGGGCAGGTGACGGTCACCTGTCCCTCCCGGACGTAGGCGGTTTCATCGGAGTCGTAATACCAATCAAAGGTGCTGGGTTCGCACTCCCAGGGGCTCCAGGATTCGACTTGCAAAGCTTGCAGTTTTTCGGGGGTGGCTTTTTCTTTGGTAATTTTCAAAGCCATGCGGAGGCTCCTTTTGCCTAGTGGTTGCCGATAGTTCCTACTGATGTAATCCATGCATGGGAAAGGGAAGAGGGATCAGGAAATTATTCCCTTTTCCCTCTTCCCTCTTCCCTGTATTTAATCCAGGCGATAATTGGGCGCTTCTTTGGTAATGACCACGTCGTGGACATGGGATTCCCGCAGGCCGGCGGGGGTAATGCGGACGAAGCGGGTCTGGGTCATGAGTTCCGGGATGGTGCGGCAGCCGACATAGCCCATGCCGGAGCGCAGGCCTCCCATGAGTTGGTAGATGATATCGGCCAGGTTACCGCGGTAGGGGACGCGGCCGACGATACCCTCGGGGACGAGCTTTGACTCCAGATCGATGGCTTCCTGGCCGTAGCGGTCTTTGCTGCCTTCCTTCATGGCCTCCAGGGAGCCCATGCCCCGGTAGACCTTGTAGCTGCGGCCTTGAAAGATGACGGTTTCTCCGGGGCTTTCGTAGGTGCCGGCGAAGAGGCTGCCGATCATGATGCTGTCTGCCCCGGCGGCTATGGCTTTGGTGATATCGCCGGAGAATTTGACGCCGCCGTCGGCAATAATCGGCACGTCGTGCTGGTGGGCGGCCCGGGCGCAGTTCATGATGGCGGTGATCTGAGGGACGCCCACCCCGGCGATGACCCGGGTGGTGCAGATGGAGCCGGGCCCGACACCTACTTTGACCGCGTCGGCTCCTGCCTGGATGAGATCCAGGGCGGCCTCGTAGGTGCCGATGTTGCCGACAATGAGTTCTATCTGGGGAAATTCCGCTTTACAGGCCCTGGCGGCGTCCAGGACCATTTTGGAGTGGCCGTGGGCGGTGTCAATGACGATGACATCGGCGCCGGCTTTCACCAAGGCATCGACGCGGGGTGCCCGGTCGTCGCCGACGCCGACGGCGGCCCCAACCCGGAGGCGGCCGTAGGAGTCTTTGCAGGCGTGGGGATATTTTCTAATCTTTTCAATATCTTTAATGGTTATAAGGCCTTTTAACTGGAACTGGTCATCCACCACCAGGAGCTTTTCGATGCGATAGCGATGCAGCAGGGCCTTGGATTCCTCGAGGGTGATGCCCACCGGGGCCGTAACCAGTCGATCTTTAGTCATAACGTCTTTGACCGGCTGATCCAGATTGGTTTCGAAGCGGAGGTCCCGGTTGGTGACGATCCCCACGAGTTTATGGCCCTCCACTACCGGGATGCCGGAAATACGATACATCTGCATCAGATCCAGAACCTGACTTATTTTGGCTTCCGGGTGGATGGTGACGGGGTCCAGGATCATGCCTGACTCGGATTTTTTGACTTTTTCCACTTCCAGGGTCTGGCGGGCGATGCTCATATTTTTATGGATGATGCCGATACCACCCTGACGGGCCATGCAAATGGCGGTTTCCGCCTCCGTCACGGTATCCATGGCCGCGCTCAGCAAAGGAATATTCAGTTTTAAATTTCTGGTCAGGCGGGTTTCCAGATTGACATCGGTGGGCAAGATGGCGGAGGCGCCAGGTAAAAGCAATAAATCATCAAAGGTATAGGCTTCAGGGATCATGTCTGGGGCCATAGGCGGTTCTCCTCGAGAAATGCCGGGGGGTGCAACCGGAAAAATCGGCGTTCCGCTATGAGCGATCATCTTGCAGCAGAAAAAAAAGTTTCGTCGCCAGCCGATTTGGGCACAGGCCGGACGCCTGCGCCATCAGGTTGATGGCAATAACATGACCGCTGAACGCGTACCCGTAATAAAAATTAAAAAATTATTATAATCATTTTTGTTTTATTCGTCAATTATGCTGTTTCCAAAATGAAAATTTTTCCATAGGGATAGGGTAAACCCGCCTCTCCGGCCGGGATATTTTTCCGTTAAAAATTGTGTTGATCTGAAGCGGGATATTTAAGTTTTTCAGCCAATGAATCGATAATCTATCAACTTCCTTTTAATATGAAAAAAACTAGAGTAATTATTATTTACTAATTTTAAGTCTATTAACTTTTTCTCATAACTAAATAATATTACGATAATATAGATATATCTTTAACCAACTATAATAATAATTATCGCACAATATTAATATATTTTTATATTAATTCTGGAAAAAAGCCATTCCAGCCGCACGAGGCGCGGAGTATAAATTTTGAGGTGGCTGTGAAGGATAGATAGCAGAGGGAGAGGAAGATATGTCAGAGCAGGTGTTGGGGGAGGATTTATTATTGAATATCGATCAGGTGTCACGCCTGACCGGAGTAAGAAAATCCACCCTGAGGTATTGGGAGAAGTCGTTCGAGGAATTTCTCAAGCCGGTCCGGACAGAATCAAACCGCCGGGAGTACCGCCTATCTGATGTGGATATCATTAATACCATCAGAAGGTTGATCGAGGAGGAGCATCTCACCAACACCGGGGTGAGGATAAAATTACGTGAGATCATGGGTGAGGAAAAGAAAAAGGTGGTAAGAAGGCGTCCCCAGGGGAATCCATAGACCGGCAGATAAATTCCACGGTGGAATGGAGTGGCACGTCCCATTTTAAGGTTGGCAGCAGACCCTGGAGATGCAGCAGGCAGCCGAGGTCGGGGGAGAGGAGGGCTTCAGGGCGGAGGGCCTGCACGGCCCTGAGGTAGTTCAAGCCGATGGCCTGGGCCAGATCAGGGCGTTTGAGGGAGAAGAGACCGCCGAAGCCGCAGCAGGAGTAGGCCGGGGAGATTTCCAGGACGTGCAGGTTGGCGGTGAGACTCAGGAGATTTTTCAATTCCGGCAGGATTCCCAATTGTCGGGCGGCACAGGACTGGTGCAGGAAGAGCCTGCCGGGGAAGGCTAAGGAGAAGGGCAGGGGCAGGTGGGCCGAGAGCCACTCGCTGACTTCCAGGACCAGGGGTTGCAGGCGTTTAAGGTGGAAGGCATCTGAGGGAGTTTCCACCAGGTGGGCGTAGTGGCGGCGGATGGTCAGGACGCAGGAGGCGCTGGGGCAGAGGATGACCTCGGGGCCGGAAAAAACTTTGAAAAAATGGCGCATCAGGCGGCGGGCGGCCGGCCAATCCCCGGCGTTAAAGGCGAACTGACCGCAGCAGGTCTGCTGGTCGGGATAGTACCAGGGAACCTTGAGACGGTCGAGGAGGTAACAAAGGGCCTGGGCCGCATGAGGAGCGTACTGATCGAGGTAACAGGGAATAAAAAGGTGAACTGTCATGATTGGGACCGCTGGCGCCGAGCTTGCCGGGAGTTTTCCCGGCCTGGGTGCCGTTGTGGGGATCAGCTCTTGGAAATAGCCGGCTTTAAAACCCGGACGGTCAATATTTCAGGAGAAACTTTAACCAATTCAAACCCTTCCGGCAATTCCACGTTAACCGGCACCTGATGCCGGCCTGACTTTAAATTCTTGACATTAACCCTGCTGTTCAAATCTTCGGCGCGTAGATGCTCTAAATTAGTCACCGGCCCGCGGACCGTGACGGTGATTCTGGGGGGCTGGAGACGTACGGGACCGGCGGCGCCGTTGGCTTCCACGGCGATGTTGGTGAAGGTTTTGGTTTGCAGTTTGGGCCTGATGCCGATTTTGGCGATAATAGGCTGGTTTTCCAGGTAGGTCAGGGGGAGATTCTGGAAATCCAATTCCACGTCTCGGGCGATGGAAGAGCTGAGTCTGCTGATATCAATGGGAATGGTGTTGATGAACTTAAGTTGGTTGATGTCGTTTTTGGGGCCGCGCATAAGGACTTCTTTGGGGGTTAAGACGACTTCGCTGAGTTCAAAGCCTGGGACGGGTGAGCCTTTAATAACGGGTTGGACTTCCAGGCGGCGGACCAGGGCCTGATCCAGGGAGATGGACAGGGCGCTGGGGCGGATGCGGGTCACGACCACGCCCCGGGGAAAATTCAGGCCGCTGGGAGTGAGGATTTCGGTATGGACACCGGGTTTGGCGCCTGAGAGGTCGATCTGCTTATGGAGCCGATCACTGGTTAATTCCCGGACGACGCTTCGGGGCCCCTGGAGGCGCACTTCGAGCTGGGAAGGGATCTCGTTGGTGACCATAAGGTTTTTGGGAATGTTCCTGAGTTCCAGGGCCATTTGGACGGTGGTTTCGGTGCGTTCTTCCGAGCCCACGGCGACCCAGGCGGCCAGGGCCAGCATGAGGGCCAGCAGCTTCAGGCCTTTATTTTTTTTCAAAGAAGCGAGGTATTTTTTCAAGCCAATTTACCCTCTCAGATCTTTCTGAAGAAAAAATTTCATTCAGGGAAAGGAGAAGTTGGGTCCGGCTCAGGTTGGGGGTTAATTTCCCTTCCTGGGCCAGGGAAATGTGGCCTTTTTCCTCCGAGACGATAATGGCCACGGCATCGGAGTGTTCGGTAATGCCCAGTCCGGCCCGGTGACGGGTTCCCAGGGCTTTGTCCAGGCCGGGGCGTTGGGTGAGAGGCAGGACACAGCCGGCCGCGAGGATCTGATCGCCGGAAATAATGGCGGCGCCGTCATGAGTGGGGCTGTGGGGCCAGAAAAGGGTGACCAGTAATTCCCGGCTCACCACGGCGTCCAGGCTGATGCCTCCTTCCAGGACATCCTGCAGGTTGCCCTGGCGTTTTAAGACAAAAAGGCCGCCGAATTTATTTTTGGCCAGGGAATCAGCCGCAGCGGCGATCTCTTCCATTACTCGGGGGGCGGAGTAGCCGAAGCGGAAGACTGCCCGGCGGCCGACCCGGCTCAACATGCGGCGGATATCCGCCTGGAAAAGGATTATGATGATCAAGATGAGGCTTTTAACAAAACTTTCCAGGAGCCATTCCAGGGTAAAGAGATCCAGGCGGCGGGCGCCCCAGTAGGCCAGGAGGAGGATGAGGATCCCGGCCATGATCTGGATCCCCTGGGTGCCCCGCAGGAAGAGGAGGAGCTGGTAGATGAGAATGGCGGTGAGAGCAATGTCAATGAGATCCTGCCAGCGGAAGTTGAAGAAATCGGTGAACATGGGTAGTATAATTGAGGTGCGGCGCTAGTCAGGGCAGCCATGCTGCACCGCGTCGACGACGGCGGCAACCTGTTTAGCGAAGGTTACGTTATGGGTGCGGATGATATGGGCCCCTCGGGTGAGGCCCACAGCCATGGCTCCCAGGGAGCCGATATCCCGGTCGGTCACTGGCAGGTTTAAAATTTTACCGATGAAGGCCTTGCGGGATACCCCCAATAACAGGGGACAGCCCAGTTCCAGGAATTCATCGAGACGGCGGATGAGTTCCAGATTATGGGCCACGGTTTTGCCGAAGCCGATGCCCACGTCCAGAATGAGGTGAGAAGGAGATATTCCCTGGGATACGGCAAAATCCCGGCGTTGGGCCAGAAAGGCTTTGACTTCGGCCACGAGATTATCATAATGGGGATCGACCTGCATATCCTGGGGGCGTCCTTGCATGTGCATGAGGACCACGGGCACCTTGAAGCTGGCGGCCACCTGGACCATGTGCGGATCGAAACGCAAGGCGCTGATGTCGTTTATTATATCGGCTCCGGCGTCGAGGGCGGCTTGGGCCACGCTGGCTTTGTAGGTGTCGATGGAGATAGGGATATCGCTGTGTTGGCGGATGGCCTGAATGATGGGCAGGACCCGGTTAATTTCTTCCTGGGAAGAGACCGGGGCGGAAAAGGGCCGGGTGGATTCCCCGCCGATATCGATGAGATCGGCCCCCTGGGCGGCCATCTGCAAGGCCTGGTGGATGGCGGCGTTCGGGGAATAGAAGAGGCCGCCATCGGAAAAGGAGTCGGGCGTCACGTTCAGGACGCCCATGATGAGTGATCTTTGCGCCAGGTCAAAGGTGTGTGGCCCGATGACCAGCGGCGGGAGGAGAGGCATAGGCATGTTCCTCGGCCAAGGCTCGAAACCGTTTTAAAAAAACAGACGTCCAGCTATCAGCAATAGGCTTTCAGCAAAAAATGAGTTAAGTCAGTTTCTAATTTATTTAGCTTAGGGCTGAAAGCTGACCGCTGAACGCTTGTTAAAAAGCTATTCGTTTATCGCCGACGATACGGCGGGTTCGGCATAATCGTCCGGCGCAGGGGGGTCAAGGGCCGCATTTTGGGCCACGATGGCATCGACTTCATCACTGCTCAGGGTTTCTTTTTCCAGCAGGGCCAGGGCCAGGGCATGGAGACCCGGTTCGTATTGGCGCAGCAGGTAGCAGGCCCGCTGGTAGGATTCCTCGACGAACCTTTTAATCTCGGCATCGATCATGCGGGCGGTTTCTTCGCTGAAATCGCGGTTTTGAGAAATTTCCCGTCCCAGGAAGATATGCTCCTCCCGTTTCCCGAAGGCCAACGGTCCCAGGGATTCGCTCATGCCCCAGTTGCAGACCATTTTGCGGGCCAATTCGGTGGAGCGTTCGATGTCGTTGCCGGCCCCGGTGGTGAGGTGCTGCAGGACCAGCTCTTCGGCGGCGCGTCCTCCCATGAGGACGGACAGGGTATTGAGCAGGTATTCCCGAGTGTAGGTATATTTTTCGTCCAGGGGTAATTGCTGGGTGACCCCCAGAGCCCGCCCCCGGGGAATGATGGTGACCTTGTGGATGGGGTCGGTCCCGGGGATGAGCTTGGCCACCAGGGTGTGGCCGGCCTCGTGATAGGCGGTGTTTTTGCGTTCCTCTTCGGAAATGATCATGCTCTTGCGTTCGGAGCCCATGAGGATTTTATCTTTAGCCTGTTCAAAATCCTCCATGGTGACCCGGTCTTTGTTGGCCCGGGCGGCAAAGATGGCGGCTTCGTTGACCAGGTTTTCCAGGTCGGCGCCGGAGAAACCGGGGGTGCCCCGGGCCAGGACGGAGAGGTTGACGACGTCGGCCAGGGGAATTTTGCGGGTGTGCACCCGCAGGATATTTTCCCGCCCTTTCAGGTCGGGGATGGGCACGACGATCTGGCGGTCGAAGCGGCCGGGCCGGAGCAGGGCCGGGTCGAGGACATCGGGACGGTTGGTGGCGGCGATGAGGATGACGCCTTCGTTGGATTCAAAGCCGTCCATTTCCACCAGGAGTTGGTTGAGGGTCTGTTCCCGTTCATCGTGGCCGCCGCCCAGACCGGCGCCCCGGTGCCGGCCCACGGCGTCGATTTCATCGATGAAGATGATGCAGGGGGCATGTTTTTTGCCTTGCAGGAACAGATCGCGGACCCGGGCAGCGCCCACGCCCACAAACATTTCCACGAAGTCGGAGCCGCTGATGCTGTAAAAAGGCACCCCCGCTTCCCCGGCAATGGCCCGGGCCAGGAGGGTTTTGCCGGTGCCGGGAGGACCCACCAGGAGGACGCCTTTGGGGATGCGGCCGCCCAGGCGGGTGAATTTTTTGGGATCTTTGAGGAAGTCGATGATTTCGGCGACTTCTTCTTTAACTTCTTCGATGCCGGCGACATCGCTGAAGGTGACCTTTTTGGTGTTTTCATTCATCAGACGGGCTTTACTTTTGCCGAAAGACATGGCTTTGCCGCCGCCGGCCTGCATCTGCCGCATGAAAAAGATCCAGATGCCGACGAGAACGATCATGGGGAGCCAGGAGATGAGCACCGTGGTATACCAGGGCGAGTCGTCGGCAGGTTTGGCCGTGATTTCAATGCCCTTATCCTTCAGCAACTTGACGATCTCCGGATCGCTGGGGGAATAGGTCAGAAAGGCTTTCCCGTCGAGGCGTTCGCCGTAGATTTCATCGCCCTGGATAACAACGCGGGCAATTTTTCCCTCGTTAACCAGGTCCAGGAATTTGCTATAGCTGAGTTGGGTTTTCTCTTTGGCTAGTTGAGACCGGTTGAAAAAATTAAAGAGCATGGTTACGACCAAGCCGATGAGTAACCAAAGAGCAAGATTTTTATAGAATGGGGGGAGGCGATTTTTTTCCATTATTGGCCTTGTGTGTCCAGGTCTTCCTTATGGTTATATTTTTATCATATTGTAAGTCAGTTTGCAATAAATGCAAGGTGAATGTCTTAATTACGAGGTTTGGTAGGGAGATGCGGAATTGTGCCGGGAGGATCTGGCGGACTTTACGAAGTGTTACACCGTGCAGCTGGCAATAGGGCAATGACGAGGGAATAGGCTGAGGGGTGCCTCAGAAGATTGATACTTATTGGTTTTTATGGTAATTTTCTAATGAGGTGCGGTTTATGAGATTTACGGGGGAGGGAAGGATCAGCCGGGTGGTAATCTCCACGGCTCTGGGGCCGGGGGGTAGGGGTATATTTCCGTATACGCTTCTGCCGGCCTATCGCCAGCTGCTGCGGCTGGTGCAGGCCACGGACACCACGGTGATCACCAAATCCGCCACTCGCCGGAGGCGACGGGGCAATTTTATTCCCGGCAATCCCTTGACCTGGGGGTATATCAGGCGGATAGCCGGTCAGGGAATGCTGAATGCCTATGGGCTCACCAATGCGGGGGTGGAGGTCTGCGCCCGCCAGATCAAGGCAAGCCGCGAAAAAGGCATCCAGGTCATACCCAATTATTATCCGGAATTTGCCAAAGGGACGGATACCGCCATCCGGGAGACTCTGGAGTCCATAGAGATATATCAGAGATTCCTGGGACCGGCATTATGGGGCTTGGAACTGAATTTTTCCTGTCCCAATGCCCAGGAGGCCATAACTGAAAACGTGTCCCAGGGAATCAGGTGTGTAGAGGCGGTACGGCGGCATTATCCGGGACTTTTTTTGATTGCCAAGATCAGTGTGGTGCATCCGTATGAATTTGCTCAGGAACTTGAGAGGTTGGGGGTGGGGGCCATCCACGGGGTCAACACTGTACCCTATGCGCTGATTTTTCCGGAAGGCCGGTACCCGCCCTCGCCGTTGGCGCACGTGGGCGGCGGCGGGGTGTCGGGAGGTCCGGCTGGCGCCGCGGCGATGAGTTATAATGCCGGATTACGACAGAAGGTCGGCGTTTTCCTCATCATGGGGTGCGGGGTCACTGGCGGCGAGGATGTCCGGCGGTACTTTGATATGGGGGCGGATGCGGTGAGTGTGTGCACCCTGGCCTTGCGGCGACCGGAGGAGGCGGCACAGGTGCTGCGGGCGTTTAATATTAAGTAGTATTCATCCGGAAAAAATAAAAAAATCTTGTCTTTCAAGTTTTAAGAGCTTATATTTAGAAGGTTAATGGTATTGAACAGTCAGGAGACGGTTAATCATGAAAAAAGACATTCATCCCAACTATCACCAGACCACGGTGCGGTGCGCCTGCGGCTTTGAATTTCCCACCGGTTCGACCCAGGAAAAGATCCGGGTGGAGATCTGCTCCAAGTGCCACCCCTTCTTTACGGGCAAACAGAAGCTCATCGATTCCGCCGGGCAGGTGGAGCGTTTTGTCAAACGGTACGCGAGCTACAATAAAAAGGCGGCCGAGGCTGGCCAACCGACGGAGTAATCGGGCGTGGCGGGATACGAACCCCCCTTTCCGGTGGGAGGGCAGGCGGTCATTGAAGGGGTCATGATGCGGGCCAAACACAGCCTGGCCATCGCGGTGAAGCGGCCCGACGGCTCCATTGTATTGAAGCAGGACCGGCTGCACACCCTGGCGGAGCGCTTCCCCTGCCTGCGCTGGCCTTTCCTGCGGGGGCCGGTGGTATTGCTGGAAGCCCTTGTGTATGGCATCAAGGCCCTGACCTTTTCGGCCCAGGCGTCCCTGAATGAGGAAGAGGAGCAGTTGTCGCCCTGGCACATGTTTGTCACCATCCTGTTTGCCTTCACCCTGGCGGTGCTGTTTTTCGGCTTGTTGCCCCATTATTTGAGCGGCTGGGCGGGAAGGTTGTGGGGGGCCGACCTGACGGTGGACAATTTTACTTTCCATGTGGTGGACGGCATTCTGAAAATCGGCTTTTTCCTCCTCTATGTCTGGTTCATCTCCTTCATGGAGGACATCCGGCGGGTCTTTGAGTATCACGGGGCGGAACACAAATCCATTTTCACCTTCGAGGCCGGTGAGGCTTTGACCCTGGAAAACGCCCGCAAACATCAGATCTGGCATCCCCGTTGCGGCACCTCTTTTATTCTGGTGGTGCTTTTAATCAGCATTCTGGTGTTTACCCTGCTCTTCCCCCTGCTGCCCGGTCTCAAGGTTGGGGGCCGTTTCACCACCAATCTCCTGCAGGTGGGCGTCAAAATCCTCCTGATGTTCCCCATTGCGGCCCTTTCCTATGAAATTATCCGCCTGGGCGGCCGCTATGCGGACAACCCTCTGTGCAAGATAGTCTTGTGGCCGGGACTCATGACCCAGCGCCTCACCGCCCGGGAACCGTCCGATGAACAACTGGAGGTGGCCCTGGAAGCCCTGCGCTCGGTTGTGAGCCAGGAAGAAGAGCTCTCCCGGCCGGTTCCATGAAAGAAAGGGAAGAGGGCGTTTCTATAAAAGCAGGGGTCAGGGGTCAGGGGTCAGAGAGAATGATACGGACCACTGGCCACTGATCCCTGGCCACCGCCTAATATTTTCTTCCTCCCGGTTTTGGGGAGGCATTAACTTATACCATGCTTATTGATCGTTTAGAGAGTATCGAAAAAAAGTATTTAGAACTGGAAGCCAGACTCAGTGACCCGGAAGTCATCAAGAACCAGGAGCAGTTTCAATTAGCAGCCAAAGAACATGCGGATCTGGCCCCCCTGGTGAAAGCCTTTCGCCGTTTGCAGCTGGTCCGGAAGGATATTGAGACGAATCAGACCTTATTAAAGACGGAAACTGAGGAAGACATCAGAGAACTGGCCCGGGAAGAAATCCAGGACCTGAAGACCAAGCTGGCCGAATTGGAAGAAGAGATCAGGTTCCTCCTGCTTCCCCAGGATCCCAATGACGAAAAGAATATTCTCCTGGAGATCCGGGCCGGAACCGGGGGGGAAGAGGCAGCCTTGTTCGCCGCGGACCTTTTCCGCATGTACTCCCGTTTTGTCGAGCGACATAACCTGAAAATCGAAATTCTCAGTCATAATCCCACCGGCATCGGGGGCATAAAAGAGATTATCGCCTTAATTTCCGGGGCAAGGGTGTACAGCCAGCTCAAATACGAGAGCGGGGTGCACCGGGTGCAGCGGGTGCCGGCCACCGAATCCCAGGGCCGGATTCACACCTCGGCGGTGACCGTGGCGATTCTCCCGGAAGCCGAGGATGTGGACGTGCACATCAGTCCGGAGGAGATCCGGGTGGATGTGTTCCGGTCTTCCGGACCGGGGGGGCAGAGCGTCAACACCACCGACTCGGCGGTGCGGCTGACCCATCTGCCCACGGGAATGGTGGTAACCTGCCAGGATGAGAAATCCCAGCACAAGAATAAGGCCAAGGCCCTGAAAGTCCTGCAAGCCCGGCTGTTTGACATGAAACAACAGGAGCAACATCAAAAAATGGCCCAGGACCGGAAAAGCCAGGTGGGCACGGGCGACCGGAGCGAACGTATCCGTACCTACAACTATCCCCAGGGCCGTATCACCGACCACCGCCTGGGTCTGACCCTGTATCGCCTGGAGGCCTTCCTGGACGGCGACCTGGACGAGATGATCAACGCCCTGGCATCCTATTTCCGCACCGAGGCCCTCAAACAACAGGCGGCATGAGCTCCGACCTCCCCGCCGCCTGGACCATCATCGCCGCCCTGCAACGGGCCACGAAGCACCTACAGGCCAAAGGCATCAGCGAACCCCGGGCCTCGGCCGAAGTTTTATTGGCCCACTGCCTGCACCTCAGCCGCTTGGAGCTATACCTGCGCCACGACCAACCCCTGGCCGAAGACGAACTGAGCTGTTATAAAAAATCCTTGAAACGCCGCCTGGCCCGGGAGCCCACCCAATACATCACCGGGCATCAGGAGTTCTGGTCCCTGGATTTCCTGGTAAGCCCGGCGGCCCTGATTCCCCGCCCCGAGACCGAGTTGCTGGCCGAAGCCGTCTTAATGCATATAAAACAGGCTGCCACATCGGCGCCCCATATCTTGGACGTGGGCACCGGCAGCGGGGTTTTGGCAGTGGTGGTGGCCAAAGAAATCGCCGGCGCCCAGGTCACAGCTCTAGACCGCTCCTGGGAGGCCTTGTGTTTAGCCCGGGAAAATGCCCGGCGGCACGGGGTCCTGGGGCAGATAGCCTTTATCCAGGGGGATCTTTTGACGCCTTTTGCCCTGCAGCCGCATTTCACGGCCGCCATGGCCAACCTTCCCTACGTCCCCACTGCAGCCTGGGAGCAGCTGCCCCCGGATATCCGGGACTATGAACCCCGTCTGGCCCTGGATGGCGGCTACGACGGCCTGGGAGTCATCCGAACTCTTGTCTTGGGAGCACATCACCTCTTACGGCCGGGAGGGCTCCTGGCCCTGGAGGTGGGCCAGGGGCAGGCGGAGGCGGTACAAACCCTGTTGGCCCAGCAGGGCGCTTACAGCCCAGCAGAAATAATTCTGGACTATCAACGCCTCGGTCGGATTGTGCTGGCCCGGCGGAGGGGATGACCCTTTGCATCTCCCTCGAAAAGACAGGGAAGAGGGAAGAGGGAAGAGGGAAGGTAATAATTATCAGCTTGCCTGATCTCCGGTTATGCTTTAGATTATGAGAGACAACCGTGAGGGCCTATGCGAGATCGCTTACGAAAGTTGCGGCGTTTATTCACTTATGAAGACCGACTGTTAATCCTCATCGACGCCGACCCCGACTCCATCGCCAGCGCCCTGGCCTTGAAACGGCTCCTGTGGCGGCGCCTTTCCACTGTCACCATATCTCCCATCAGGCCCATCACCCGGCCGCAGAATCAAACCATGGTACGGCTGCTGGAAATCCCCCTTGCCCCTTTTGACCGGATCCAGGCGGCCGATTTCAACCGTTTCGCCCTTTTGGACTCCCAGCCTTCCCATAATCCGCTTTTCTCCGGTTTTTCTTTCGACATCATCATAGATCATCATCCCCTCTGCACCGACAGCCAGGCCCGGTTTATGGACATCAGGCCGGAGTATGGCTCCAATTCCACCATTCTCACCGAATACCTCCGACAGGCCAAGATCAGGCCCTCCCTGAAATTGGCCACTGCCCTGTTTTATGCCATCAAGACCGATACCCACAACTTCGACCGCCCTGCCACCGAGGCGGACATGAAGGCCTTTCATTTCCTTTTCCGCTACACCCGCCATGCCCTGGTACGCCGCATCGAAGTGGCCGAACTCACCATGGAAATGTTCCATTATTTCCAGCACGGCCTCAATCATTGGCAAAGGCGCCATGAGCGGGTCTATTGTTTCGTGGGGCGGGTTTCCAACCCGGACATCCTGGTGATCCTGGCGGAATTTTTTCTTCGGGTAGTGGAAATTTCCTGGAGCTTTGTGGGCGGCATCTTTGAGGGGAAGCTGATTGTCATTTTCCGCAATGACGGCATCCGGAAGAATGCTGGCAAACTGGCGGCTCGGGCCTTCGGCAAGCTCGGCTCCGCCGGGGGCCATGCCTCCAGCGCCCGGGCCGAAATTCCCCTGGAGCACTTATCCC
>VGSX01000006.1 GCA_016874895.1 Deltaproteobacteria bacterium | reverse complement strand
ACCGGATCTCGCTGCCCGCCACCCGGAACGACGGCCCGGAATGTACCACTAGTTTTGACGCACCCAGGGTAACATATTGTTATTAATAGACTATTTTATTACACCAGCATCGGGGTAAGGGGGGGGGTGAGGGAGAGCATGGACGCCAATGGAAAAATCCACTTTGGCGGCATTAAGCTTTTGACCGGCGGGAGTTGTCTGGTGACCTCCTCCCCGGGGTCGGAGTTCCGCCTGGGTTCCCAGGTAACCGGGCCCCTGGCGGAAAACAGGCTGAACCTTACCTTTCTCACTCATGTAGCCGGCGACCGCACTGCTTTCTGCACTGCCAGGGCCATGGGGGAAGGGACCCAGGCTTTTTTGCAGAACCTGGCCGGGTCTCAGGATGTATTCCAGCATCAGCCCGATATCGCTCTGCTGGCCGTCTATCCCCACAATAAATCGCCCGGGAACATTGCCGCCTTCATCAAGAGCCTGGCCGCCTCCAAAGCAAAAATTATCGGTCTGGCCAGTTCCCTGTCGGCTCTCACGGTTATCCTGGAAGAACGGCGCAAGGTCAGGATCCTGGATCATATATTCCAGAACTTCCGCTTTACCTCCTTCGCCACGACCTCTGAATTTCTCGCGGCCCAGGAGTTTCCCGAGGAATACGTCCGCAAAGCCGTGGCCACCTACCAGGAACGGGTAATCAAGGTCTACTATGTCCTGCCGCAGCCCGACCTGGATTTATGGGCCCTGAGCATACCCACCACTGCGGTCCTGGGAGAATTCGCCGACACCCTGAGACGCTTTGCCGACCTGGAATTAACCATACCTTTTCTCATCGGCATTCCCCGGCTGGACGCCGAAGACTTCCTGGTGGCCTTCAGTACGGCCAGGGCCCCGGAGGCCGGGGATCAGGGGCGCAGTATCAGGCGCCTCCTGCAGGACCATATTCCGGGGTTACGCCCCATGCGTTTCACCCCGGTGGCGGGCATTTTTCTGCACGGCCCCCATTTCGGTGACCGTTACGGTATTGCCCATACCCTGGTGGAAGGCCTGGAACGGGCTCATGTCACGATCCTCGCCATGAGCTGCACCATCTCCTCCATTTCAGTGATTATCCGCCAACAGGAACTGGCCCCGGCCCTCCTGGTCCTAAGTAAGAGGTTTGAAGGGCCGGTATCCGGAGTGCTTTCCTGAGTCTATGCCAACTACTCACTATTCAACTTTCGCACCCTCTAAAGCACGGTCATAGAGATTACTTTAACCAGAAAGTGGGAACCAGAAGCCCGAAACGGAATAAGGAGGGGGAGCAGCCATTCGAACCGTCCTGATAATGTCAATTCCCGAGGAACTCCGGCCGTTTTTGCGGACGGTCCGGCACCGCCGGGAACGATTGGCCGGAATGACAGTGTGGCATTTCGAGGGACGGGGCTGCCAGGGAATCGCTCTCCTGGCGGGTATGGGAGGCGCCGCCCCCCGCCGCTTGGCCCAGCAGGCCATTGCCGTCTTTGGACCTGATTGGGTGGGCGTGGCCGGCTTCGGGGGCGCTATTACAGCTCTGCCGGGGCCTGGGGGAGTCGTGGTAGCCGGGGAGTGCTGGCGTCTTTCGCCCTCCGGCCGGGAGTTAAGCCGCCAGGCCTTCCACCCGGCAGCCCCGGCCACGGTATTGGCTGCCCATTTGGCGGCTCAGGGACTGGAGGTCCGGGCCGGAGCATTCGTGACCACCCCCAGGATGACGGCCAAGGCTTCCTTGCCTATACAGGCACGTCAACTGATCTGCCCGGTGCTGGATCTGGAAACCGCTGAGATTGCCGCAGCCGCCCAGGACGCTGATCTGCCGCTGGTGGCGGTGCGGGCCATCACCGATGGCGGGGGAGAAGAAATCCAGGCTTTTCTGGCTGATATGATTGATAAACACCACGGCGTCCCCCTTGCCCGGCTCCTGCCGAAGCTGTGGGGCCAGCCCCGCCGTTTGAGGTACTTGATGCATCTCTGGCGGCGCTCCCGGCTGGCCGGAGGTCGCCTGGCCATGGCCGTAAACCTTATCCTGGATTATTTCTCCGAGCAAAGCCCCCGGCTGCGGGCCTGATACCAGGAAGCCAGGGCCAGTGCGGTCACGGGCAGGTAAATGAAAAGCCCCACCAACCCCAGGAGCGTCTCGCCGATATAAAAAGTCAGACTCAGATTAAATATCAGGACCCCGAGATACAAACCGGCCCCGAGAAAAGCCACGCCGGGGAAACTCCGGCGGCCCCTGGCTAACCAGGCAAAGGGCGGCGACCAGGCCCAGAGGCGTTGTAAAAAATAAGTCAGCATAACCCCCACCAGGAGCCAGCCGGCAAAATTGCTCAACGGGATGCCGAAATAGATGCCCGGCTCGGGATAGCCGTAAATCTGGCCCAGAAACCAGCGGTAACCCCGGAGGGCCAGGGGGTCGATGATAATGTCCAGGGTGACGAAAAGAACTGCGGCCAGGAAGACCGGGGCCAGGGAATGCGGGGGCGAATTCTCCTGGGGGCACCGCTGATACGGTCTGAGGAGCAGCAGGGCCAGGCTGTAACTGGCATAGGCGAGAAAGACATAGGAGAGGGAATCCATGAAAGGGACCCCCCCGATCCAGAGTTCCTGGTCCCGGGTGGCCGGGATATAGGTGTACCAGCCATAAGGGAAGCCGGTATGAATGGAAGAAAATTCCGACAACCAGGCGATGCTGTAGCCGACAATTAGATAAATGACGCTCTGTCCCAGCCCTAGATGCCAGGTGGCCAGGCAGAGATATGCGGTCAGAAAAATAAAGACATATGGCCGCAATATTAACGTTCCCCACAGGAGTTGGTCCCAAGAGACCGCGGTTTCGGGCATATTCTCTACCTCCTGTTCGTCCGAAATGGTGCCAGGTCCACCCTGCTCTCGTATCATAGCTTGACGAGCGGTGCAAAACTTGTCAAGTTAATCAGGAGACTGACAAAAAAAATTATGAGGAGAAAACGGCAGTGAAGGTCATCCTGGCCCGCACCGCGGGTTTTTGCATGGGCGTTAAACGGGCCATGGAGCTGGTATTGCAGGCCATTAATCGACAACCCGGCAAAATATACACTTATGGACCTTTGATTCACAATCCCCAGGTCCTGGAACTGCTGGAGGAGCGCGGCATCGGGATTCTGACCAACGACCGGCCCGAACCCGGTTGTCTGGTGGTGATTCGCGCCCACGGGATTCCTCCCCAGGAAAAGGAACAGTTGCAATCCCTGGGCTGTCAGATTATGGACGCCACCTGCCCCCGAGTGGCCAAGGTGCAGTCCATCATCCGGAAATGGGCCCGGCAGGGCTACGATACCATCATTGTGGGCGACGAAGATCATCCCGAGGTCCTGGGACTTATGGGATACACGGAAGGGCACGGCCATGTGGTACGGACGGTGGAAGATGTGGCCCGGTTGCCGGAGAGAGAACGGGTCCTCGTCGTGGCCCAGACCACGCAGAGTGAAAGCGTCTTTCGCGACAGGGTAGCGGCAATCCAGGCCCGCTTCCCTGAAGTGCAGGTTTTTAATACCATCTGCGATGCCACGGCCAGCCGCCAGGCCGAAATCCAACAGCTGGCCGGGGAGGTAGAAGCGGTGGTGGTGGTGGGCGGCCGGAGCAGCGGCAACACCCAGCGGCTGGTGGAAATCGCCCGGGCCACCGGTGTGCCGACCTATCACGTGGAAACCGAGCAGGAACTTAACTTAGAGGAACTTCGGCGTTTCCAAACCGTAGGCGTCACGGGTGGCGCCTCCACCCCGCACTGGCTGATCAGCAACGTGGTCTCGATGCTCAAGCATGATTGGGCCTACCGGTCCGGCTCCCTGACCCAACTGTGGCAACGCCTGTGGCGCTTCCTGATAAAATCCAATCTATACGTAGCCTTAGGAGCCGGTTGCCTCAGCTATACCTCATCATTGCTCCAGGATGTGGAGCCCCTGTGGCGATATTTCTTCGTTGCCTTCTGTTACATCTATGCCATGCATATTCTCAATAATTTCACCGATGCGGCCAGCAAACTAAACGATCCGGTGCAGACCCGCTTTTACGGTCGGCATCGACGTTTTCTCTTTATCTCCGGGGCGCTGGCGGGCATCCTGGCCCTGGTCCTGGGTCTGGCCTTAACCCCCCTGGCCTTTGTTTTTATTCTCGCCATGAGTGTTCTCGGTTTGATCTATAACCTTAACATCTTCCCATCCGGCCTGGGCTCTCTCTTGAAAATTCATCGCTTAAAGGAGATTCCGGGTTCCAAGGCTATTTTTACCTCCCTGGCCTGGGGAGTTCTGGCAGCTCTGATCCCGGTAATCTGTTCGGAACGTTCTCTCACCCCGGCTACAGCCCTGGCTTTCCTGTTTGTAGCCGGGATGGTTTTCATCCGGTCGGGTTTATTTGAGATCCAGGCCCTGGAAGGCGACCGCATCGTGGGCAAGGAAACCCTGGCCGTGGCCTTGGGTAAGGATAATACCCTTGTATTGCTTTACAGCTTGAATATAGCGCTGATGTTCATCATGGGGGGCGCCACTTTTTTCGGGTTTCTGCCTACCCTCGGCTATGCCCTGCTGGGTTGCGGCGGGTATGCCTTGGGCTATCTCACCATCTACCGGCGGGGGAACCTGGAGTC
The DNA here is from genome assembly GCA_016874895.1 of Deltaproteobacteria bacterium. Classification (GTDB taxonomy): domain Bacteria; phylum Desulfobacterota; class Desulfobaccia; order Desulfobaccales; family Desulfobaccaceae; genus Desulfobacca. Next base: position 25,340 of record VGSX01000006.1, on the reverse strand, counting down.
CGGCCTGCTGCTGGAAGGATTGGTGGAAGGCAATATGATCCTGGCCGGCCTGATCTCCTTTCTCTGGGACCCATATAATAGGATTTTTTAAGTGTCAGCGTTCAGCCGTCAGCCGCATAGCCCAACAACTTCATGCCACGAGGAAAACTATGGCTTTAGTCATCCAGGAAGTCCACGATAACATCGGCGTTATCACCTTTAATAACTACGAGCGGCGCAACGCCCTCAGCAAGGCCTTCATCGGTGAAATCAGGGTCAGCCTGAACAACCTTCTCTACGAGGGAGTCCGGGTCATAATTATCCGGGCCCACCAGGGTGCCAAGGTCTGGTCCGCCGGCCACGACATTACCGAGCTGGAGCGGCCCGGTCGGGACCCCTTGGGCTATTACGATCCCCTGGAGCAGGTTATCCGGGCCATCCAGTCCTGCCCGGTCCCGGTCATCGCCCTCATTGAAGGGGGCGTCTGGGGCGGAGCCTGCGAACTGGCCTTTGTCTGCGACATCCTCATCGGCGCCCCCACCACTTCCTTCACCATCACCCCGGCCAAGATCGGCATCCCCTACAATTCCTCGGGGATTTTGCACCTCATCAACCTCTGCGGCCTGGGTGCGGCCAAGGAGATGTTTTTCACCGCCCAGCCCGTGAGCGCCGAACGGGCCCTGCAACTGGGCATCCTCAACCATCTGGTACCGCCCGAGGCAATAGAAAACTTCACCTTCGATCTGGCCCGGAAGATCACCCAGAACTCCCCCCTGAGCGTCTCGGTCATCAAGGAGCAATTGCGCATCCTGTCCAACGCCCTGCCCATCAGCCCCGAAACCTTCGAGCGTATCCAGGGGCTGCGCCGCCTGGTCTGGGACAGCGAGGACTATATTGAGGGTAAGCAGGCCTTTTTGGAGAAGCGGCCGCCGGTGTTTAAGGGGAAATAGGGATCAGGGTATAGGGAACGGTAATTTTTGGTTTTAAGTCTGTCAATATATGCTAACCAGTTTAATTTATTATTTTAAATTACCGCTGAACGCGTGCAACTAACTTTCACGGGCCGATGATTTCCAGGAACCCCTCCGCCACCTGCAGCAATTACTCTGCAAACTGAATAGCCTGGCTGCGATTCTTAAAATCGCGCTCCTGGACGAGCCGCTCTAACTCCTGGAGAAACATATCATCCAGGGTTATTGCGATCTTATGTCTGGCAATGACTCCCCCCCTGTCATTACAATAAATCATACTTTGCAGGGATACAACCCAAATCCACCGCCTTCTTTGGCGACAGGCTCGACGGTGGCGGTGCTGGCCGCTTTGTGAGATTGTTAACAGCTTAAAGACTCAAAAACGACGGGTAATCCTTTGATTAGCCTGACATGCTAATGTTCAGAAGGTATAAATCAACCTTTCGGACAAAATCACCAAGGCTGCTGGATGAACACAAAGCATAACTTGCTTAAATAATTTGAAAAATAGGGATAGTCATTAAATCAGAGTCTTGTTCAAAGGTATGCCAGGTAGTTGGCGCCAGGTTTTATCACCGAATGGCGCTTCCGGCGATTATTAGACGCCGGCTATTGGCGCCTTAAGATGCTCCTCCGATGGTTTGCTGAGAAAACCATTATATTTTGAGGTCGTCCGCCCGAAGGGCCATCCCGATGACAAAAAGGAAAACGAACTCTTCAGGCTCATGCTCAGCCACTTTCAACCCCTACTCTGGACTTGATGCAAAAACAATTTCAACACTCTATCCGGCTGGAGGTGAATAAGTCCCTCAACGCCGCATGATTAAAGGGTCTTTTCAATCTCACCCGTCGTTTTTGAGTTTTTAAGCGAGGTGTCGTATCTTTCCTTAGGGCCTCCCGCAACCAAGTCATGATCCCGTCCATGCCCTCTTGCTACTGATCGATGATTCTCCCCAGCTTCTTTTTAATGGCGTCCAGGGGCGGCAGCTCCGGCATGGTCACCAGGATGCAGGCCTTGGGGACCTTTTTATGCAACAACATCCGGGCGGACATGGCCTCCCGGTCCGTGGCGCTCAGCCCGCTTTCCAGAGGGGTTTCGTGTCCCTCCAGGGCCTCCACCTGGGCGGCAATCAGGTTAAAGTCATAATTGCGGTTAAATTTTTCCACATCTTCATTATACAGCTCACAGTGCGCCGCCACCTGGAGTTGCTTTTTTCTCAGGTCCTGGGCCGTCTTGTGCACCTGCTTGTACAGGTCGAAAATCTGATTTTTCAACCGCCCCCGGGCCGTCCAACCGTGGGGCGGAAACTTTTCCAGGACAGCCTGACGGGCGGCCGGGGAAACCTGTTGATACTCGGGGAACCCGGGCCGCGTCTGTGCCCCCCAGAGCTTGAGCACCGCGGCAATGGCGGCCTCCGACCCCAAGAGGTGGTAGAAAGCCGCAAAGACCGGCAGAGCCCGGTCTAATTCGGCCTCATATTCTTTTTCTTTGCGCTGCAAGAGCTCAAGATCTTCTTCAAGGTAAGTCCGTTCGGCAAAGTAGTTGTCGATTATCTCTTTTTTGATGAAGAACTTGAGCATGTGCAGGGTATGCTCGAAGTCAGCCATGTTTTTCCCTCGATGGCCGGCGATTGAATCACTCGGTCCGGCCAAGCCTTCCCGGCAAAGGGGCCTGGGCCGGCCTGGTGTCTGAGCCTGTTGCCTCTAATTCTCCCCAACCGTTATCGAATCCGGCCTCCTGGGAGGCCACAGCCGCCACCACCGGCTGCCGGTCGGTGATTTCCGTCATGGCTAATTCGATCTCCCGGCCGTCGTTTAATTCCAGGGTCACCGTTTGATTGATGACATTTTGCCGGATAATTTTCGCCTCGCCTTCGGGGAGCATGATCTTTTTGCCCACCTTGGGCAAGCCGGCCTTGAGATCCATATATGTTTGAAATTCATACATTAAACAACACATCAAGCGGCCGCAACACCCGGAAATTTTGCTGGGGTTGAGGCTGAGATTCTGCTCCTTGGCCATTCGCACCGAGACCGGAGCGAAATCCTGGAGAAAGGAGGAACAGCAGAAGGGGCGGCCGCAGTTTCCCAAGCCGCCGATCATCTTAGCCTGGTGCCGCACCCCGATCTGCCGCAATTCGATGCGGGTGCGGAACTGTTGCACCAGATCGCGCACCAGTTCCCGAAAGTCCACTCTCTTGGCGGCAGTAAAATAAAAGACCATCTTGCTGCCGTCGAACAGGCTCTCCACCCGCACCAGGTGCATGGGCAACTGGCGTCTCTGGATGCACTGCTGGCAATACTTAAAGGCCTCCTGCTCTTTCAACTCTATGAGACGGGCCTGCTCGATGTCATCCGGGGTGGCCAAGCGGTACACCGGCTTTAAGGGCTGGACCATGAGCTTGGGGCTGCGGGGTTGCGGCGGGCTCACCACCGTGCCGAAGGCCATCCCCTGTTCCGTCTCAACGATGACCCGATCCCCCTGGGAGAGGACAAAATGTCCGGAATCGAAGTTATATACTTTCCCGTGGGGGCGGAAGCGCACCCGAACGATTTTACTCATATGATATTATTTTCTCGTTGGAATCATTTCCGAAGTCATAGGGTTTAATATACACCTATTTTTCCTGCAAACTCAATTCTAAACCGGGACCAGGCCTTCTCCCCGCCACTGGAAGGAAAAATTGTTCAGGGCCAATTCCACATTGAGATTGGCCCGCACCTGTCGTTGCAGCCTGGTCAAGGCCTCCAGCCGCGCCAGGATTACCGGGACGGTCACCTGGGGTTGCTGCCGTGCCAGTTCCTCCAAACAGTCCTGGTTAACTACCTGACCGGGTGAGGCGCCGCTGGCCAGGGCCAAGAGGTCCCGGTACCACAACCGCCCCAATAACACCAAGCGATCCAGGCCCACCGCCTTTTTGCCCTGCTCGGCCCAGTGCAGTACTTCGGTGATACTCCCCCGGTGCAGCATCTCCAGTTCGCTCACCGCTTTATTACGCCGGGCCAACAGATCTTCCAGATCCTCCTCCAGGGCCTGCCCCAGGGAGCCGTAGTTGATGGCCGCCACCAGGGAAGCCTGTTCCGGGCTCAGTCCCCGGCGCTGCTGCAACTCCCGGATGAGAACGGCCTGGGGGATGGCGCCGAAGGTCAAACGCCGGCAGCGGGAGACGATGGTGGGCAGCAGGTCCCGCTCTCCTACTGCCGTTAAGATAAAGACATTGCCCTCGGGAGGCTCTTCCAGGGTTTTTAACAGGGCATTAGCCGCCTCCTCATTCAAGCTCTCCGCCGGCTTCAACAGCACCACCCGCCAACTCCCGGCCAGGGGTGAAAAACTTACCTGGCGGCGCAATACCCGGATCTGTTCGATCTTGATCGGCGGGTGCGCCCCTTCGCCCTCCGGGCCGATCTGCCAGAAATCCGGATGCCCCCCCCCGGCAAACCAGCGGCAGGAACGGCAGCGGCCGCAAGCGTCCTGATCCGCTTGGCGATCTTCACAATTCAGGGCTTGGGCCAAGGCCTGGGCCGTGCTGCCTCTCCCCACCCCGGCATTTCCCAGGAAGAGCAGGGCGTGGGGCATCTGATCATGCTTCAGGGCCTGCCGGAGAAAACCGATGACCCGTTCCTGGCCGACAATATCTCGAAAAAACATGGTAATAGGTTATAGGTAATAGGTTATAGGTAATGGGTTATGGGGAAACACGTCGGCTACCTGATAAACCCCGATCCGATCTTCCTTGACCCAGCAGGTGCATCATACATAATAGCCTGGCCTCACGCCAAAAAAAGTCTTGCCAGAGACTCAACCCTCTAAGATCATTTCGATAAAATAAAGATCGGAAACCGGAAACAGACAACCGGAAACTTTCTATTCCCACTCTATGGTGCTGGGCGGCTTGGAGGAGATATCATACACTACCCGGTTGACGCCCTTGACCTCATTGATAATGCGGTTGGCCAGCTTGGCCAGGAACTCATGGGGCAGTCTGCTCCAGTCCGCGGTCATGGCGTCGGTGGAATCCACCACCCTCAGGGCGATGACGTGTTCGTAGGTGCGTTCGTCGCCCATGACCCCCACCGTCCGGATGGGCAGCAGCACTGCGAAAGCCTGCCAGACCTGGCGGTACAATCCTGCGGCTTTCATTTCTTCCAAAACAATAACATCGGCTTCCCGTAAGATGGCCAACCTTTCGGGGGTCACCTCTCCCAGAATCCGGATAGCCAAACCCGGACCGGGAAAGGGGTGCCGCCAGATCATTTCCTCGGGGAGCCTCAGTTCCTGTCCCAGTTCCCGGACCTCATCCTTGAATAACTCGCGCAGGGGTTCGATGAGCTCCAGGGGCATGACTTCCGGCAACCCCCCCACGTTATGGTGGGTCTTGATGGTGGCCGAGGGACCCTTGAAGGAAACGCTTTCAATGACGTCGGGATAGAGCGTCCCCTGGGCCAGATACTTCACCTGGCCCAATTTCCCGGCTTCTTCGGCGAAGACCCGGATAAATTCCCGGCCGATGCGACGGCGTTTTTCTTCCGGGTCAACCACCCCTTCCAGTAATTCCAGAAAACTTTCGCTGGCGTCCACATCCACCAGATTCATGTGGTAATGTTCCCGGAAGAGCCGCACCACTTTTTCGGCCTCACCCTGGCGCAAAACGCCGTTGTTGACAAAGATACAGGTGAGGCGCTCTCCTATGGCCAGGTGGAGCAGCACCGCGGTCACCGAGGAGTCCACCCCTCCGGACAGGGCGCAGATTACTTGATCTTCCCCCACTTTCTCCCGAATTGCCCGGGTGGTGGCCGCCACGAAGGACTTCATGGTCCACAGAGGCTGCAGCCCGCAGATATGGAAAAGAAAGTTGGCCAGGACCCGGTCACCGCCAGGGGTGTGCTTGACCTCCGGATGAAACTGGACCCCGTAGATGTGCCGCCGCCGGTCCCGGACCGCGCCGGCCGGACAGGTATCCGAGGCTCCGATAATTTCCAAGCCCGGGGCCAGCTCATCCACCCGGTCGCCGTGACTCATCCATACCTGCTCCTCGGACTCCAGGCCAGCAAAGAGGTCCTGATGGTCCAGAACGGTAAAGTGCTTGCGGCCGTACTCCCGGGAGGGGGCCGGCGACACCTTGCCTCCCAGGATGTGGTTAATGAGTTGCAGTCCATAGCAGATGCCCAGAACGGGCACCCCCAGCTCCAGCACCTCCCGGCCCACCAGGGGGGCGTCCGCCTCATAGACGCTCCGGGGCCCCCCGGAGAGCACGATCCCCCGGGGAGCAAAATCCCTGATCTGCTCCAGGGAAATCAGGTAGGGATGTATCTCGCAATAAACATGCAGTTCCCGGATGCGCCGGGCGATGAGCTGCGTGTACTGCGATCCGAAATCCAGGATGAGCACCTTGTCTCGATGCGGATCAATCACGATAGGTTCGCCTCTATTCGGAATAGTTCACAATTCAAGTTAACAGAAAACGGCAAAACGGAAAAGGAAAACAACGCCTCTGCCCCAGCCCCCGAAAACTGAAATAAATATTACAGGCCCAGTGGGGTGATGAATTTCTGCTCTATCGCCGCGGCCACGGTTTCGTCCGGGGCCCCGGAAAGTTCCTCCAACACCTCGTCCAGTTGCGCTGCGCTCTGGCGCAGATGGGCAAGGGACGTTTGCCGGGCGTCCTCTATGACTCCCCAATCCCGGGTTTTTTGCAGTTCCCAGAAGGCCGGCTCCAACTCCGGGATCAGGTAGGGATAAAAACCCGGCCGCCAGGCCAGGAGCAGGGCCAGGGAGGGCAGGTCCTGCCGCTCCTGGAAATGGGCTAACCGGCCCCAGTTATTCAGGTCGGCCAGGGCGTCTTTGAGGGCCCGGACCCACCGCTCAATCCGGGAATGGGGAAACCGCGCCACAATGACGGGCAGGGTGTGCTGCAGGGCCGGCTCCAGGGCTTCTCCTATCTCGTGTCGGATCAGGGCTTCACCCTGGGACCGGAGCAAGGCCTCAAAATGCTCCCGGCCCCGGTCCGGTCGTCGCAGGAGCCCGGCCAGATCGATATCCTGGGACGCCAGGGCGATCTTTAAATAGATGTTGTTCTGTTTGGTGGGGTCGGAGAGGGTATCCCAAAGGTAAAAAGCTAGAGGCTCGGTCCGCAGATAGATGAGCTCACCCTGGCGCAGGGCCGGGGCTGCGTCCAGATCCCGGGCCAGTTCCGGGCCTAGAATCAAGACGGTCAGGTGGCGGCGCTTTTGCACCTCCCACAACTCACCCAGAAAACACATGGGCGCCATCCCGTGAGTGTAACCGGCCCCGTAGGCCAGGCCTTCACCCCCCAGCAGATCGTTCAGCTCCGCCACCGCAAAAGGGTCCACCCGCCGACCGGCCCAATGCAGATCTTGTAAATTCTCCTGTTCAAGATCAGTCCAGGATTCTTCCTGGGTCTCTATCCACGCCAATACCGCCTGGGGGTCGCCCTCCTGCCAAGGCAGCAACCCCTGCTCCCATTTATAAAGCTGGCGCAACCGCAACAGCATGCCGCATAAGGAATAAAATCCCACCTGTCCGGCTGCCGCAATCCGGCAATTAGCCTGCACCTGCTGGACAAAACCGTTCATTTAGTGTAATTTTCTCAAGTTAGGAGTGATTATGTCGACAGAGGCCCTCGTGACTGGGACACTGATTTTAATGGTCCTTAAATAATAAAATTAACCATTTTTGTCTCTGGCCGCAAGCTGATATTGTCCTGGGCCTGGTCTCGTAGCGCGGCTATCCAGGTCTGCCTATCAATGTCGCAGCGCCTCCCGCCTGGAGCCGCGGCCTGGAAAAAATTATGGCACAGGGGGGAATCACCATGCGGGAATTGTTTGAGCCCCGGGCCGTGGCACTGGTGGGCGTCTCCCGCCAGACCGGCGTCGGCGCCTATAACGGCCTGGAAATGCTGGTGCGCTATGGCTATCGGGGCAGAATTTACGTGATTCACCCCCAGGCCGAGGAAATTTTGGGCCACAAGGTTTATCCCCGGGTGGAGGACCTCCCCGAAATCCCGGACCTGGCGGTTATTGCCGTGGGCCGGGACCGGGTCCTGCCGGTGGCCCAGGAGTGTTTTGAGAAAGGCATCCGCTGGCTGGTGATCATCACCCAGGGCTTTGCGGACGCCGACACCCAGGGGAAGAGCTTGCAGGGTAAACTGGTGGCTGCGGCCCGGCAGTATCAGGCCCGTATTGTGGGCCCCAACACTATGGGAGTGCTGAATGCTTTTAACGGTTTCACCACCGCCTTTGTGGATCTTAGCCGCCCCCCGGACCCGCCGCCGGTGGCCCTGGTGGCCCAGAGCGGGGCGCCCCAGGTAGGGGCCGAGTCCTTCACCGGCCCCCTGGGCAAGGCCCTCGACATCGGCAATGCTGCAGATATAGGTTTTGTGGAATCCCTGGAATATTTGGAACATGACCCCCAAACCCGCCTCATCGCCCTGCACATCGAGGGGCTGAAGGAAGGCCGTGCCTTTCTGGCCACGGCAGCCCGGGTGAATCGCACCAAGCCGGTGGTGATATTTAAGACCGGGGTCAGTGAGGCCGGGGCCAAGGCCGCGCTTTCCCATACCGGTTCCCTGGTGGGAGAGGATCAGGTCTTTACCGCGGCCTGCCGGCGGGCCGGTCTCACCCGGGTGTCCACTGTTGTGGAGCTGCAGGACACTATCAAGGCCTTGGTAAAATTGCCACTCCTGCGGGGTCCCCGGGTGGGCATCGCCACTCCCAGCGGCGCCCTGGGCATTATCGCCCTGGACGCCCTCAGCCGGGAAGGACTGACCCCGGGCCCCCTCCCCGAGAGCATCCTCACCCTGGTGGAGCCCCAGGGACCGTACTGGCACGCCCTGAACAATCCCGTGGACCTGTGGCCCATCGGCATGCTCACCGGGGACTTCCTCAAAGTTGCCCGGGACACCCTCACCGGTTTTTTGGCCGACCCTCAGATCGACGGCGTCATGTGCATGCTGCCGGCCCTCAGTTCTCCCCTGCATTGCAATATCATCGCCACCCCGGCCTTTTTCGGCGACCTGCACCTGGAAAAGCACCAGAAACCCTTAGTGGTGGCCATGTACGGCAATGCCCGGGACGAGGTCAGCCGGGATCTGGCTGTGGTACCGGGCCTGGCCTGCTATTTTTCGGTGGAGCAGGCCGCCTTTGCCCTGGGGCAGCTTTACCGCCGCCACCAGGCCCTTTCCCGGCCTTTGGCAACCTGGGAATCCCCGGACCCGGAGGTTATGGCCGAGACTCCCGCTAAATCCCTCCTGTTGGGCCAGGAGGCATTAGATTTTCTGGCCGCTTATGGCATTCCAACCCCTGCCGGCTCCTTGACCCATACTCCTGACCAAGCCGCGGCCGCCGCGACCGCCTGTGGCTATCCAGTGGCACTCAAAATCATTGCCGAGGATTTTCTGCATAAATCCGACCGAGGCGGGGTGCTCCTGAATATCGGGGACGAGAGGGTCCTGCGGGCCGGTTTTAGCCGCTTACAGCAATTCCTGGTGGGCGCTCCCCCGGATGGGTCCACCGGCATCCTGGTGCAGAAGCAGGTCCAGGGGCGGGAACTCCTGGTGGGGGTCAAACAGGACGCCACCTTCGGGCCCGTGGTGGTGTGCGGCTATGGCGGCGTCTTAACCGAAATGTGGCGGGATACGGCCCAGACCCTGGCGCCCTTAAGTCCGTACCAGGCCCGGCGCCTGTTGGCCTCCCTGCGTTCTTTCCCCCTCCTCACCGGGTACCGGGGGGAGCCGGGGGTGGAGCTTGAGGCCATCGTTAGGGTGCTGGTCATCATTGCTGATCTGGCCACCAGCCTCCCTTCATTACGAGAACTGGACATCAACCCCCTGATAGCTACACCAACGGGATGTTGGGCCGTGGACGCCCGTTTGATCTGGCGGTAACAGGAGGTTATTTTCTGCGGACCTGCAGATCAATAAAAGGCAACCCCAACCAAAGCGGGATTTTTCAATTTCTCGAACTATAAATCTAACCACTGGCCACTGACCACTGACAACTCAGGATGCCCCCTTGAACTGCCGTTTTCACCCCCACCGGGAGGCTAGGATCCATTGCCAGAAAATGGATTACTATTACTGCCAGGAGTGTCTGGACAACTGTCAGGCCTGTACTGATCCAGGTGCGTATTGCAAATTCCGACAGAGTTGCGTTATCTGGGAACTCTGCCGCAAAGAGGCCAAAAAACGCTGCCAGGAGCAACGCCAGGGCGTTTCTTGACAAGCCTCGGGGCCCTTATTGCCAAAAGTACAGGTAACGGCATAATTGTCTCTTTTTTTCCCTCTTCTCTGAATTCCTCTCTGCCTCTTCTTTCAAAACCAGGGCGTGAGCTTGGTGGGCGGTCTCACCAGGGGCGCGGTGCTGCCGCGGTAGGGTTGGCCGTCGATTTTTTCAATAAAAATGTGCCGGGCATAAATGTCCACCGGATTGACCCGGCATTGAACTTTCACCTCCCGGCGACTCTGGGCAATTTCCCTTAAGACCTCGGGATTCTGGTTTAAAATCACCTTGTTCCCGGCCCGGTCGGCTTGCAGAAAGTAGCCGCCCAATTCCTGGGCATAGGCGATCTTGCCGGTGAGGGTAATATTCTGGCGGGCGTCCCTGATCTTCGGCCCCACATCCGGGTCAGGGATGAACTGGGCCCAGGCGCTGCCGGCAAAAAGCACCAGCATCATTCCGATGACAAAGATTTTCGATTTCGCCATGCTTTTCTCCTCCCAGGGAACCTGATATGAAAAGTTCAAGGTTCGAGGTTCAAAGATGCAGATAGTTAGGGCGTGGCGGTCATGCCATTTCCGGCGGCCACGGGCCGCCCTCTATATTTTCATGCCTTACAGGTGGGCCGCTGGTCCGTGAGCAACTGTTCCTTGGATATGCAGATTATGAACCGAAATTCGGTTTTTGTAAAATCTTTCTGGATTGAGGTGCCGATTTATTTCGGGGACGCGCGGTTTGTTATGCCGGTCCACCCGGGGGTAGGCCTCGATTTACCGACCGCCCAGCGGGCAGGGCCCGAAAAGCCCTTTCCTGCAGGGCGGCTTGCCACCTCTTTTTGCTATGCGCCATAGTCGTAACATTAATGGGCCAGGCTTTGTCAAGGCAGGTGCACCAGGGCAGTCGTCTCACTCACAGGGAAATTATTTGTCAGGACACCCGGCCTGTGGTAACATCTGGAAGACATTCTGAGATAGCTCATCTGCCGGTCAACGCGGAACAAACCCGCGCCACAGCCATCATTCAGAGGAGGACTTATGGACTCTAGCAGCAGCCTGGACGCCGTCTTTCGCCCCCGGAGCGTCGCCGTCATCGGCGCCTCCACCGTTGCCGGAAAACTCGGCCATGATATTCTCTATAATCTCATCCATGGCGGTTTTCCAGGTCCCATTTATCCCATCAATCCCAAGGCCGACCAGGTGCTGGGGCTGCCGGCTTACAAACAGATCGGTGACGCTCCCAGCCCGCCGGACCTGGCGGTGGTGGTCATTCCGGCCCGGGCCGTGGCCGGGGCCATTGAGCAGTGCGGTCAGGCCGGGGTCAAGGGCGCCATTGTCATCACCGGCGGGTTTGCCGAGGCCGGGCCGGAAGGCGAAAAACTCCAGGAGGAATTGGCCCAAACCGCCCGCCGCCACGGCGTTCGGCTCATCGGCCCCAACTGCCAGGGGCTCAACAACCCGCACCACCAACTGTGCGCTTCCTGGCCCCTGCTGACGACGCCAGGGGGCATGGCCTTTATCTCCCAGAGCGGCACGGTGGGGGCGGCCCTCATGGACTGGGCTTCACAGGATCGGTTGGGGGTCAGTGTTTTCGTCAGTCTGGGCAACCGGGCCGACATTGACGAGGCGGACGCCATCGAATATTTTAATCAAGACCCCCACACCAAGGTTATCGCCTTATACATTGAAGGAGTCAAACGGCCCATTTATTTTCAGGATGCCCTGGCCGGGGCCACCAAGCCGGTGGTGATCCTCAAGGCCGGTCGCACCGCCCAGGGCCGGCTGGCCGCGGAATCCCATACCAAGTCTCTGGCCGGCAGCGACGCGGTCTACGAGGCCATTTTTAGAAAATATAAGGTACATCGGGCCGACACCATTGAAGAGCTTTATGATTTCGCCAAGGGCCTGGCCTACCTGCCCAAACCGAAGGGCCGGCGCCTGCTGAACATCACCAGTTCCGGGGGGGCGGCCATCCTGGCCATTGACGCCGCGGAAAAACTGGGTTTTCAGACCCCGGCCCCATCCCCGGTGCTGCAGGCCAAACTCCGGGAGATCGTGCCGGCCCATTGCGCCGTGGGCAACCCGGTGGACCTCACCGGCGACGTCATGAGCGACCCCGGGCTCTATGCCAAGGTTATTGACGCGGCCCGGCCGGAATATGACACCCTGGTGGTAATTTTCGGCGACCCCATCCCCGGGGCCTCCCAGATCGTCACCCCGGGGGCCCAGGAACTGGTGATTTTTTTGGGGGGAGCCGAAGTGGAGCGCCAGGAAGCGCCCCTGATGCATCAGAAGGGGATTCCGGTTTTCCCCACCCCGGAGCGGGGTCTGGCAACCCTGCACCAGTTTTTCCGTTTTGAGGCAATCCCGGTACTTCCGGAAGCCGTGGAACCGCCCAGCGCCCCGGGCTTGAGCCTCGTGCCCCCCGGCGAGGCCGCGGCCTTGCTGGCCAAACACGGCATCCCGGTGGCCGCCTGCCCCCTGGCCACCACCGCGGACGAGGCCGTGGCCCTGGCCGCCCAGTTCGGGGGTCCGGTGGCCCTGAAAATCGCTTCCCCGGACCTGCCCCACAAAACCGACGTGGGGGGAGTGCGCCTGCATCTGACCACCGAAGCGGAAATCCGGGAGGAAGTGGACGACTTGATCAAAACCGTCCTGATGCACTCGCCCCAGGCCCGCCTGGATGGGGTCATCGTCTCCCCCATGGCCAAACCCGGTGGACTGGAGATTATCCTCGGCGTGTTCACCGATCCCCAGTACGGGGCCACTTTGATGTTCGGCCTGGGGGGCATCTTCACCGAGATTTACCAGGACGTGCAGTTCTGCCTGCTCCCGGCCAAAGATGAGGAATTCTGGCAGATGATTCGAGGCATCCGGGGTTACCCCCTGCTCTCCGGGGCCCGGGGCCAGACCCCCAAAGACCAGGAGGCCCTGGTGGAGGTCATGAAGGCCCTGGCCCGGGTAGCCACGGCCAACCCCCACCTGGATCAGATCGAACTCAATCCCCTGCTGGTCTATGACCGGGGAGTTTTCGCCGTGGATGTGAGGGTTTACAGCCGGGTGAGCAGCTGATCCCCGAAGAGATTGAGGCGGATAGCAAACGGAGCGAGGACGAGACGCTGGCCGCCGTCTTGTCTTCCCCAGCCATCATGGTTAATATTTCCTTTATAAAGGGGGATTTTCACAGTAAAGTAAAGGATTATCTCCTGGCCGAGTCAGGGGGAAGATATATGATAAAATGGTTTAAGCGAAAAAAGAGCACCCCTGAGGGTGAAACTGACCAGGACCTGGCCCCGGTGGCCATCCTCGAGGAAGAGGCAGCCTCGTCTGGAGAAGCCGCCTGGGAGGGAGCAAGAGTTCCCGATCTGGAAACGGACGCCTTAGAGATGCCGCCATCCCCTGGAATCATGGCAACCGAGGCACCGGAAGAGCAAACCGACCCTTCTTTGACGGTTATCACGGGTGAATCTGAGGAAGTTTTGGAGCTGGCCCCGGAGCTGGAACCACCGGCTGAAATGGAAGCCGAGGAGGCCCTTCCCCCTCAAAAAAGGCGTTTTTTCGGGCGGTTGCGGGAAAGACTGACGCGCACCCGGGAAGCCCTGAGTTCGAAGATGGACCGTCTCTTCCTGGGGAAAAGGGTCATTGATGCCGATCTATTAGAGGAGCTGGAGGAGTTATTGATCTCCGCCGATCTGGGGGTGGACACCAGTATAGAACTCATCGAGCAGACCCGGGAGAAAGTGAGGCGGAAAGAGCTCACCGATCCGACCCGCCTGAAGTCACATCTCAAAAAAGAAATGTTCGGGGTATTGACTCAGGTTGCCGAGCCTGTCCCGAGCCTGGTTAAACCCTGGGTGGTGATGGTCATCGGGGTGAACGGCGTCGGCAAAACCACCACCATCGCCAAACTGGCCCATCATGATCGCCGGCAAGGGGAAAAGGTCCTGCTGGTAGCGGCTGACACCTTCCGGGCTGCGGCCGTGGAACAACTGGAGATTTGGGGACAGCGGGTTGAGGCCGAGGTTATCCGCCAGAAGACCGGTTCAGATCCCGCCGCAGTGGTCTTCGATGGTTTGGGGGCGGCCCTGGCCCGGAGGGTGGATAAGGTTTATATTGATACGGCCGGCCGTCTGCACACCAAAGTAAATCTCATGGAAGAATTGAAAAAGGTGAAAAGGACTGCCGCCAAAAAGATTGAGGGCGCGCCCCATGAGGTGCTTCTGGTGCTGGACGCCACCACCGGCCAGAATGCCATCAGCCAGGCACGTCTTTTTCATGAGGCCATCGGGGTCACCGGCGTCATCATGACCAAGCTGGACGGCACGGCCAAGGGCGGGGTGGCTATTGGAGTGGTGAAAGAAACGGGGTTACCCCTGAAATTCATCGGGGTGGGGGAGAAGATGGACGATCTGCGGCCCTTTGACCCTGAGGCTTACCTTGAAGCCATTATAAGTTAGTTATCGGTCCGCGCCTAGCTTTCGGCCATTAGAATCAGTAAGTTACTCAGACAGTTATTCCATATTTCAAGTCTTGATCCCAATGAACCGATTAATCTCATTAATGGTAAATTTTAATAACAGTATTACTCAAAAAAAGTCCAGCAATCTTTTGTGGCTTGGGAAAATTTTTTCTTTCTGCTACTATTGGTTGCCGCCCTTAGTGATCACCGCCGGTGTTATCATCATGGCGGGCGATATGGGCTCGGTCACTCACTTCCGATGGCCGGTGGTTATGTTACAATATCTGTTACCCACCTACTCAAAAAAAGAGATAATGTCTCTTTATATGACATTAAGACAAGTCGGCCATTTCATGGTGTATGGGGCTCTCTTTATTGCTTACGTTCGGGCCTGGCGCTGGCATATACAGTTATCCCGCCTGAAATCAATTTTTCTGGCTCTGGGAATCTGTTTCCTTATTTCCGCCGGTGATGAAGGCGTGCAGGCCTTACACAATTCCCGCAGCGGTCGCTTTGAGGACGTCCTCCTGGATATGAGCGGCGCCCTGGCCGCGGCTCTTGCCATGTTTCCCTTTTTACGGGAACGCCGCCCCCAGGAAAAGGCCGGGGCCCCCAGCGAGCCGGATTAGCCCCGGCAGTCTGTAATTGCTTGGAAATTCATCGTAGTGTTTTTGAAAGCTGATGGCTTAACCCCTTCTCTCTTGCAAATCCATGAAGTTGATTTATAGTAAGGCTATGCGAAGAATAATCATTTTATTGAGCGTATTATCTTTCGTCACCCTGGTTTTGGCCGGTCCGGGGTTTTCTGAAAATGGCGATATTTTTTCCCGGGTACAGGAACATAAGCTGGACAACGGCCTAACGGTGCTGTTGCTGCCGGAGCCCCGGGCCCCCATCGTCACCGTCCAGATATGGTATCGGGTGGGTTCCCGCAACGAAGCTCTGGGGAAAACCGGCCTGTCGCATCTGACTGAGCATCTGATGTTCCGGGGGACCGAAAAATACGGCCCCAAGGAGTTTTCCCGTCTGGTGCAACAGGCCGGGGGGAATCTCAACGCTTTCACCTCCAAAGATTACACGGCCTATTTTGAGACCGGCCCCAAAGACAAGTTGAGACTTTTCCTGGAGCTGGAAGCGGACCGGATGCGCAATCTCAAAATTGACGAGGAATTGTTCCTCACTGAACGTAAAGTGGTAATGGAAGAGCGTCGGATGCGCACCGAAGATGATCCGGTGCAGTCCCTCTACGAAGAGATGGTGGCCACTGCCTTTAAGGCGCATCCATATCAATGGCCCATTATAGGATGGATGAATGATATCAGCAACCTTACCCTGCCGGATGTAAAAGCCTATTATAATCTCTATTACCAGCCCAATAACGCCACCCTGGTGGTGGTGGGCGATATCGATCCGCCCAGGGCCCTGGAAGATATCAAGGAATTCTTCGGCAAGATTCCCAAAGGACCGGAGCCGCCGCCATTCCGTTCCGTGGAACCGCCCCAGCAGGGCGAAAGATGGCTGGAGCTGGTCCGGGAGGCCCAGTTGCCGGCCATTTTTATGGCCTACCATACCCCTAATCTGGAAGATGCGGAGGCATATCCCTTAGAGGTGTTGTCCTTGCTTCTCTCCCAGGGACGCAGCTCCCGTCTGCAGCGGCGCCTGGTGTACGAAACCAAATCGGCCCTGGACGCCGGCGCGTTCTATGATTTCGCCACCGCCAGTCCCTCCCTGTTTGTTTTTTATGGACAACCTTTGCCGGGCCGGTCCATAGAAACGCTGGAGGACCTTATGGATGCCGAAATAGAGAAGATTAAGACTCACCTGGTAAGTGAAAAAGAGCTGACCAAAGCCAAGAACCAAGCCGAGGCCGCATTCATTCTCAGGCAGGACTCCCTGTTTTATCGGGGTATGCTGCTGGGACGCTACCAGACCATCGGCGACTGGAAAAAATTGAACGAGATTATACCAAAAATTCGGGCAGTAACTCCGGAAGAGGTCCGCCGGGTGGCCCAGAAATATCTGGTTAAAACCAACCGCACTGTCGGCGTTCTGAAACCCCTGAAACCTACACGCCCCACCACCGAGAGGTTTATCCCACATGATCAGATCAGGTAAGAAATATTTTTACCTCACGCTCATTGTGCTTCTTTGGGTCGGCCTGTCAACCTCCGGGGCCGCCGAACCGCAGGTCCTGGGCCAACGTTTCGAACTGCCCAACGGTCTTGTCTGGCTGTTCTCCCAGCAGTCCGATCTCCCCCTGGTCACGGTGGAGTTGACCGTAAAGGCCGGCTCGCTTTGTGATCCACCCGACAAAGAAGGGTTGGCCAATATAACTGCCTCACTTTTGCGATATGGCACCCGAGTCAGGTGTCCGCAACAGCTTGCGGAAGAAATTGACTATTTGGGAATTTCACTATTCAGCGGCGCCGGACGGGATAGTGCCACTATCACCTTAAAGACACCCAAAAAAGATCTTGGGCCTAGCCTGGACATAATTAAAGATATCCTGCTCAATCCCAGGTTTTCCTCCACTGAACTCTCTGCCATGGTGCAACGCCTGCGAGGCACCCTGAAAAGTCAGGAGGACGAGCCGGGGGTTGTGGCCGGCCGGGCCTTTCGGAGGCATCTCTTCGGTGATCATCCCTATGGATTCCCCAATATCGGCACCCCGGAGAGTTTAAGGAGAATTCAAAGGGCAGATCTCATAAGTTTTCACCGTCAATTTTACCGCCCTAATAACGCCATTCTCACCATCGTGGGCGATTTAACGTTGGAAGAAGCTCAGAAGATCACGACTGACTATTTCGGCGGATGGCAGGCCGGCGAGATTCCAGCCCCTCCCCCAGCGCCTGTCTCCCAAATCTCCAAACCCACAGTGGTAACTATTGACAAGGATATCACTCAGGCTAACATTATACTGGGTCAGAAGGGCATCAAACGGTCCGATCCGGATTTTTACGCCTTTCAATTGATGAATTACATCCTGGGGGGCGGCGGCTTCGCGTCCCGTCTGATGGATAACATCCGGGATGACCGGGGTCTGGCCTACAGCATCCACAGCAGTTTCGAGCCGGGATTGGAACCTGGCCCTTTTGACATCAGCATGGAAACCAAAAACGCTTCGGCCGGGGAGGCTGTAGCCGAGATGCTCAAGGAAATCGAGCGCATCCGCCGGGATTTGGTGGAGGAAAAAGAGTTGGCCGCCGCCAAGGCCTATCTCATCGGCAGCCTGCCCATGAAGATGGATTCCAACGCCAGGCGGGCGGCCTTGCTGGCATATGCCGAACTTTTCGGCCTGGGCCTGGATTATCCCTGGCGCTATCCGGAAATTATTAACACGGTCACCCGGGACGATATTCTTGCCGTGGGCCGGAAATATCTGGACCCGGAAAGGCATCTGCTCGTCGTCGTGGGCAAGCAGCAGGATATTCAACTTAATCTACCATCGGAATGGCAACAACCATCCCCAAACTCCTCCAAAGGAGAGATTTCTCGATGATGAAGCAACCTAAGTCCCTTTTTTTTATTATGTTTTTAGTATTATGTCTAAGCACGACAACCTTGCTGACGCTCCCGGAGAACAGTGCGGCCCAGACGGGTCTGGTCCCGGATACCTTTGCCATTCTGGCCAAACAGATCTCTGCCGCAGTGGTGAATATCAGCACGGAAAAGGTCACCAAGCGTCCCACCCGGACCCGCCGCCTGCCCGGCACCCCCGGCCCCGGGCCTTCGCCATTCGGTCCGGATGATCCTTTCAAGGATTTCTTCGAGAGATTTTTCGGCGATATGCCCAAGGAATTCCGCAGCCGCAGTCTGGGCTCGGGATTTATCTTCGACCGGGAAGGGTATATTATCACGAATAACCACGTGATCGAAGGGGCCGATAAGATCAGGGTAAAATTGTTGGATGGCAGGGAGTTTAAGGCGGTTATTAAGGGGCGGGACCCCATGACCGATCTGGCCCTGATTAAAATCGAATCCCCCACTCACGATCTGCCGGTCTTACCTCTGGGTAATTCCGACGCCATTCAGGTGGGTGACTGGGTATTGGCCGTGGGCAATCCCTTCGGCCTGTCCCACACCGTCACCCAGGGTATCATCAGCGCCAAAGGGCGGGTCATCGGGGCCGGCCCTTACGATGATTTTCTCCAGACCGACGCCTCCATCAATCCCGGCAACAGCGGCGGCCCCCTGGTCAACCTGAAGGGTGAAGTCGTGGGCATCAACAGTGCCATCGTCGCCACCGGACAGGGCATCGGCTTTGCCATCCCCAGCAATATGGCCCAGAGCATTATCCCCCAACTTAAGGAAAAGGGCACGGTGGTCCGAGGCCTGCTGGGCGTGCAGATTCAGACGGTGACGCCGGAGTTGGCCAAATCCTTCGGGTTAAAGGAACCCATGGGCGCTTTGGTGGCGGAGGTCAACCCCGGCACCCCGGCGGCCAAGGTCGGGCTCCAGCGCGGCGACATTATTACGGAATTTAACGGCACCGCCATCAAGGAAATGCACGAACTGCCGAAACTGGTGGCCCACACCGCCCCCGGCCAGACCGTTAAACTGAAAGTGGTCCGGGGCGGCAAAGAACAGACCTTCTCCGTGACTATTGCCGAAATGAAACCGGAGCATCTGTCCCGGTCCCCGGAACCGGAAGGCGAAGCGGAAAAATCCAGCCTGGGCATGATGGTCCAGGAACTGACCCCGAGCCTGGCCCAAAATTTCCAGATCCGGGACACCGCCGGGGTCATCGTGGTGCAGGTGGAACAGGGCAGCCCTGCCTTTGACAGCGGCATCCGCCCCGGTGATCTGGTCAACGAAATCAACGGGGTGGCCATCCAGAGCCTGAAAGACTACCATGGGGCCATATCCCAGCTCAAGGCCGGCAGCACTGCCCGAGTGCTGGTCAAACGCCGGGGTAAGACCATGTACGTGGTGGTGGAGGTGCCGGAGCAGTAAAGCCGCTTTACCGTAAAAATCCCCCCAAAGCCCCTTTACAAGAGGGGAGCCAGGGGGGATTTTTGTTTTCGGGGGTTACCCAACTCGGCCATCATGTTGCAAAATCAATGCTGGTGACGATGACCTCCTCGCCGGGCCGAAACTTCGGGCTGAGGCTGTCGGCCACTACTCCGGCGGCGTCGATGCCGGGGGTATGGGGATACTTCCTGGTGACGCCCTTGTTGCCGGTGGCCGAAAGGACGTCTTTATAATTCAGAGAAGAATAGCTTACCCGGACCAGGACCTCCCCGGGGGGCAGGTCCCGGAGGTTCCTCTCCTTGATTTCCCGCACATACTGTTTGTCCCCCGTTTCGCTGACCACCAGGGCTTGGAACGTGTCATTCGTCATGGTAGCTCTTCCTTAAAATGGACGTTATAAGTTGCCTGACTGTTGAAGGGCGGATCCAGATAAATTAAGTCTATGCTGGCTGATTCCAGATGGTTGCGCAAGATATCCAGATTATCGCCGAAATAGAGGCGGTTGCGCCATATGTCATCCATTTCTTCTCCTCCAACTGGGGAATACCTTACCTAAAGAGAAAAACTATGGCAAGATGTTATTGCCCCCGGGCGGACGAAAGAAAAATTCCCTTGTGAAAGCCAAGAGATTATTGACAGCAAGATAAAATAAATGTAAAATTAGTAAAATATCCATTTAAAATTATTTAGATTTTAAGTTTAGATAACAGTAGTTAAATCTCCCTGCCTAAAAGATTCCATGCCACAGGACAAGAAAAAATCTCCCCGTGGGGGAAAAAGCGATACAAAACCCCAATCGCCCCCCCAACCGGGTCCTGAAGCCGTGCAAACCGAATCGGCGAGTCCGGTCTATAAAATGCTCATCAATGCCTCCGACCCGGAAGAATTCCGGGTGGCCATCGTCGAAGACGGCCGCCTGGAAGAGTTCGCCCTGGAGGTGGCCAGTCGGGAGCAGCTCAAGGGCAATATCTACAAGGGCGTCATTTCCAATATCGAGCCCAGCCTGCAGGCCGCCTTTATCCACTATGGCTCCGAGCGGCAGGGTTTCTTGCCGATTTCAGAGATTCACCCGGAATACTTTCAGCAAGAGGCCCCCAGCAGCGGCCGACCCCGGATTCAGGAAGTCCTCCGGAAGGGCCAGGAGGTTCTGGTCCAGGTCATTAAGGAGGAAATCGCCTCCAAAGGCGCTTACCTCACCACCTATATTTCCTTGCCCGGGCGTTTTCTGGTGCTGCTGCCCGGACAGGACCAGGTTGGTATCTCCCGCAAAATCGAAGAAGAGGCCAGACGCCAGGAACTGAAAGAAATTATCAAGGAATTCAAGCTGCCCCAAGGCGTCGGGCTGATTGTGCGGACCGCCAGCGCCACTGCCAAGAAAAAAGATTTACAGAAAGATTACCAATATTTATACAATATCTGGGAAGAGATCAAGAAAAATGCCGGGCAGTCCCCGGCCCCCTCTCTGATCTACAAGGAACTGGATTTAGTCATCCGGACCATTCGGGATTATTATATTTCTGAGATAAACGAAATTCTGATTGACGACACCGATACCTTCAATCAGATCAAGGGATTTTTTAAGGCTTTTTCCCCTAAGCACACCAAGGCCTTAAAGCTTTATAAGGAAAAAAGGCCCATATTTTCCAAGTACCAGATCGAGGAGCAGTTAGAAAGGCTCTACGATAATCACGTGCCCCTCAAGTCCGGGGGGGGCATTGTCATCAACGCCACCGAGGCTCTGGTGGCCATCGATGTCAATTCCGGGCGGTGCATCTCCCCCAAGGATATCGAGTTCACCGCCTTTAAAACGAATCTGGAGGCGGCCCAGGAAATCGCCCGCCAGTTGCGCCTCCGGGATCTGGGCGGTCTCATCGTCATCGACTTCATCGATATGAAAGACCGGAAGCATCGCAAGGAAGTGGAAAGAGAGCTAAAAGCCGCCCTCAAAAAGGAAAAGGCCCGGGTCACCCTGGGCCAGATCTCAAAGTTTGGCCTGTTGGAACTCTCCCGGCAGCGGCTCCGCTCCGGGGTGGCCACCAGCCTGTACGTATCCTGCCCCCACTGCCAGGGGCGGGGGGTCATCAAGTCCGCGGAAGCCAGCGGCTTGAGTTTACTCCGCCGGATCTGCCATGAGGCCGCCAAGAACGAGATCCAGGAGGTCAGGGCCTGCCTGTCCCAGGACGTGACCAATTATCTCCTCAATAAAAAACGCAAGGAATTAGTCTCCTTGGAAGAAAAATTCAATCTGCGCCTGTTCATCGAGGCCCAGCCGGGCTTGACCGGGGCCGATAGCAAGGTGGAGTTCGTCAAACGCCAGCTCGATGCGGAAAAGACCAAAGCGGTCCTCCAGGGTCTCATCGAGGAACGTATAAAAGATCAGAAAGGGTTGTTTCATGCGGAGTAATCTGATGAAAGCCGGCCTGGAGAAATCCCCCCACCGGGCCTTGTTAAAAGCCATGGGTTTAACCGACGCCGAAATCGTGCGCCCCCTCATCGGCATTGCCAACGCCAAAAACGAAATCATCCCCGGTCACATTCATCTGGACAAAATCGGGGAGGCCGTCAAAGCCGGCGTCCGCCTGGCCGGCGGTACCCCCATCGAATTCGGCGTCATCGGGGTCTGTGACGGCATCGCCATGAACCACGAGGGCATGAAATATTCCCTGGCCTCCCGGGAACTGATTGCCGACTCCGTGGAAGTCATGGCCATGGCCCACCCTTTCGACGGTCTGGTGCTGATTCCCAACTGCGACAAGATCATCCCCGGCATGATTATGGCCGCTCTGCGCCTGAATATTCCCGCCCTGGTGGTGAGCGGCGGTCCCATGCTGGCCGGCCGCCACCACGGCAGGACCATCGATCTGATTTCGGTGTTCGAAGGCGTGGGCGCGGTGAAGGCCGGGAAGATGAGCGAAGCGGAGCTGGCCGAAATCGAGGATGCGGCCTGTCCGGGCTGCGGTTCCTGCGCCGGCATGTTCACCGCCAATTCCATGAACTGCCTGAGCGAGGCTTTGGGATTGGCCCTGCCCGGCAACGGCACCATCCCGGCGGTGTCCGCCGCCCGTTACCGTCTGGCGAAACAGACGGGCATGCAGATCATGGAATTGGTGCGGCGAAACCTCTTTCCCCGGCAGATCGCCACCCCCACCGCGTTCCAGAACGCCATGGCGGTGGACATGGCCCTGGGGTGCTCCACCAACACCGTGTTACACATCCCGGCCATGGCCCATGAGGCCGGGCTCACCCTGCCGCTGGAAATGTTCAACGCCATCAGCGAAAAAACGCCGCATATCTGCAGCCTCAGTCCAGGGGGACAACACCACCTGGAGGACCTGGATCGGGCCGGCGGGGTCCCTGCAGTCATGAGCCTCCTGTTGGCGGCCGGTCTCATTTCCGGGGAACCCCTCACCGCCACCGGCAGGAACGTAGCCCAAAATCTGGCCGGGGTGAAGGTCTTGGATCACGAGGTAATCCGGGATATGTCTCAGGCCTATCATACCCAGGGCGGCATCGCCATCCTGAAAGGCAATCTGGCACCGGAAGGGGCGGTGGTGAAACAATCGGCCGTGGATCCCGGCATGTTGGTGCGGCAGGGCCGGGCCCGGGTTTTCGACTCCGAAGAATCGGCCTCTAAGGCCATTCTGGGCGGCGCCATCCAACCCCACGACATCGTCGTCATCCGCTACGAAGGCCCCAAAGGCGGACCGGGCATGCGGGAGATGCTGGCCCCCACTGCGGCCATCGCCGGTATGGGGCTGGACAAAGATGTGGCCCTGCTGACGGATGGCCGCTTCAGCGGCGGCACCCGGGGCGCGGCCATCGGCCATATCTCCCCGGAAGCAGCCGCGGGCGGCCCCCTTGCCCTGGTGCGAGAGGGTGATGTCATCGCTATCGACATCCCCCGGAAATCCTTGACCCTTAACGTAGCCGAGGATGACCTGGCCAACCGCCGGGAACAATGGACCCCACCGGTCCCCAGGATACAGCACGGCTATGCCCATCGTTACAGCCGCCTGGTGACCTCCGGGAGCCGAGGGGCAATTTTGGAGGATTGAGGGACAGGACTTTTGTGAACCGTGTTTCAGGCCTTTCGGTAAACCGAAGCCCCGTTGTGAACACCGTTGGCAGAAAAAAAACGGCAGGCTTCATAATCTGCCGGAGAGGCGGTAATTGTTCTCGAGCAATGTTCAAAAAATTTCTTGAATTTCTGATAGATTAGTTAAGTTTTCAACTTTAACTGCCTCATTATTAGAGATTATTAAAAAATACTCTAATTAAAAAACTCTGAGGAAAATAATGAAGCTGCACATCGAGAAGGACGCCCTTCTACAGGGAACAGGTCGGACTCAAGGCGTGATCGATCGGCGAGGCACCATGCCCATCCTGTCCCATTGTTTGCTCGAGGCCGAAGGGGATCAGTTGAAAATATCGGCCACTGATTATGAAGTAAGTTTTAGGGGTTATTATCCCGCCCAGGTTCTGGAAAACGGCGGGCAGACGGTTCCGGCGATAAATTTTTTTAATATTGTCAAGGAAATGCCCGCGGGACAGATCAGCATCGAAAGCACTGACACCAGCAACCTGATCCTGAGCCGGGGCGATACCCGCTATAAATTCCTGGGTCTGCCCATGGATAACTTTCCTCCCCTGCCAAATCTCGAAGACCGCCCCATGGTGACCGTAAAAAACGCAGTGCTCAGGGAAATGCTGGAAAAAACCATTTTTTCCATTGCCACCGAAGACCTGCAGCAGCATCTCACCGGGGTATTTTGTGAAAGGGTGCCGGACAGCAACAAGCTGCGCCTGGTATCCAGCGACGGTCACCGCCTGTCCCTCATCGATCGGGAATTTTTGACCGGGGAGGAGTTTGAGCTGGAGCAGGGTATTCTCATCCCCCGGAAAGGTGTGACGGAAATCCTGCGTCTGCTGGCGGAAGAAGGGGAATGCGCCCTGGGGCGGGAGAAAAAAAATCTGGTACTGAAACAGGGCCTGGACTATCTCTATGTCCGCCTCCTGGAAAAGAAATTTCCTGATTATCACCGGATCATTCCTGGCAGCCCCCACATCCGGCTCGCTATTAACCGAAAGGCTTTACTGGAAATATTAAAACGCATCAGCCTGCTGTCCACGGAGAAATTCAAGGGCGTGCTGCTGCGCGTCAGCGATGGTTGGCTGGATATCAGGTATCAGAATCCCGAGGTCGGCGGCGGCGATGAACGGCTGCCCGTGACAGTGACCGTCTTGACCGAGGTGGAGGAGCCGGAACCGGAAAAAGAGGAGGACAGGCTGCTCGCGGTTCCCTTTGAGGTCAGCTACAATGCCCGTTACCTGATGGAGCCGCTGAGTGTCATGCAGAGTGAGGAGGTTTACCTGGAACTGACCAAAAAGAAAAAACCGGTCTGTCTGCGGGACGCCAGAGATCCTGATTACCTGAGCATCGTCATGCCCATGGATCTGTAAGGACGGGACTGGAACAGGGACGTATGAATCACACAGAGGCAAGTCTGACTTACGGCGAAGATAATATCAAGGTTTTGGGAGGTCTGGAGGCCGTCCGGCAACGGCCCTCCATGTACATCGGCAACACCGGTCCGGAGGGCCTGCACCACCTGGTTTACGAGGTGGTGGATAACAGTATCGACGAAGCCCTGGCGGGATATTGCGACGAGATTTACGTCACCGTGCACTCTGATAATAGTGTGACGGTGGAGGATAATGGCCGGGGCATCC
>VGSX01000005.1 GCA_016874895.1 Deltaproteobacteria bacterium | reverse complement strand
GCCTCTATCTGAGGCAGACCACCGATCCCGAACCTTTTCATCTGGAGGTCTATCGGGCCTTGGGCCTGGCTCCCAAGCCCCTGAAAACCAAACGCCTCAAAGCTTAATCAAGATGTAGTGACCATAAATTTTTTACAGGTTTCCATATAGAAAATATATTATCAACTATTAAAGGGTCACAACCTGATTATCTTTTATCAGAAATATTTCAGATAACCTCTTGTAAAGAGTTTGCCCGGAGGTGCGCCTGTCACTTCGCAGGCCAGGCAAACAGTTCAGGAGAGCGGCGTCCGCCGGAAAGGAAGAGTGCGCCATGCCGGAACTTTTAGTGGAAGTCACCCGGGGCGACCGGGTGGAGAGTATGCATTACGGCTGCCTTGCGGTGGCCGACCCCCAAGGGCGGCTGCAGGCTTTCCTGGGAGATCCTGAGACTTATGTGTGTTTGCGCTCCATGGCCAAACCCATCCAGACCCTGCCGGTGCTCACCACCGGAGCGGCTGAGGCCTTCGGGTTCGGCCCGGAGGAGCTGGCCCTCTTTTCCGGCTCTCTGAACGGGCAGGATTTTCAGGTGGCCCTGGTGCAAAAGGTTCTGAGCCGGCTGGGTCTGACGGCCGATAACATGTTATGTGGCATCCATGCCCCCTCGCACCGGCCCACGGCCCAAGCCCTGGCCCAGGCCGGTCTCGCCCCCGGCGTTATCCACAATAATTGCGCCGGGAAACATGCGGCCATGTTGGCCCTCTGCGTTCACCAGGGCTGGCCCACGGCCGATTATCTGGATACCCGGCACCCGGTGCAGCAGCTCATCCTCCGGACTATAGCCGAGGTTACCGAGGTCCCGGCGGGCCAGATCACGGTGGCCATCGACGGCTGCGGCGCGCCGGTTTTTTTTGTGCCCCTGAGCCGCATCGCCCTGGCCTACGCCAGATTCGCTGCGGCTGCTCAGGGTAATCTCCCGGACGGGCCCTTGACCTCGGCCATGGCCACTCTGGCCCGGGCCTGCCTGGCCCATCCCCGGCTCATCGCCGGAGACGGCCGCCTGTGCACCGACATCATGCAGGCTTTACCCGGCCAGGTCATCGCCAAGACCGGGGCGGAGGGCGGTTATGCCCTGGCCCTCATGGAGGCCGGATGGGGCGTAGCCATAAAAGTTTCGGATGGGCATGTCCGGGGACTCAACCCCACTGCCATAGAAACCCTGCAGCAATTGGAGGTCCTGACACCCGAAGCCGCGGCTGCCCTGGCGAAATATCACCTACCGGCTATTAAAAACCACCGCCAAGAGACCGTGGGGCAGGTGCGGCCGGTTTTTCGTCTGGCGAAAACAGGTTGAAATTCAGCCAAAAATTGCTATAATAGTGGAGCTTCTGAGAAACAGCTCGGCCCATTACGGTCTTTTTGAGCGAAGGGAAGAACCTGAGGGTCAACGATAAGAAATTTTCTGTCAGAGCCACCCCATAACGGCTTTGAGGTTGCCGGTCCGATCTCAACCGGCCGGCATCCGGGGTTGTGATTGTCAATCGGGTAACATACGGGAATATATTATGAAACAATTATGGGCGCCCTGGCGCATGGAGTATATCTTAGGAGAAGACAAACCCCCGGGATGCATCTTTTGCCCCTGGGAACCGGAGGACCTGAAGGCCCGGCTTATTCTGTTCAGCGGCCGTCTCACCCGTGTCATGATGAACAAGTATCCTTACATCAACGGACACCTGTTGGTTTCCCCCCTGCGGCATGTTCCCGGCTTAATTGATTTGGAGCACGACGAGCTCCTGGACCTGATGCTTAAAGTTCGCCAGTCCCTGGAAGTCTTAAAGCAGGCGATGCGCCCCGACGGTTTTAATGTCGGGTTAAATCTCGGGATCGTGGCCGGGGCGGGGGTGGAGTCGCACGTGCATTTCCATATCGTGCCGCGTTGGCATGGCGATACTAATTTCGTGCCGGTCTTTGCCGACGTCCGGGTCATCCCGGAGCATTTTCAGGCCACGTACCTTAAATTACTACCCTATTTTCAAGCCCTACCTGACGGAGAAGCATAATGCGCTATTTCAAGCTCATCCTGGCGGCGCTGGCGGCGCTCCTGGGATTCCTCTTAATCCGGCAGAATATGGATGTCTTAACCCAGGAGCTGCAGTTCAGATTAAACCTTTATTTTTGGACTTTTGAGAGCTCCGGCCATCAGCTCTGGATACTGCTGGTGTTTTTCCTGTTTGTGGGGTTCTTTGTCACCGGCCTCTACAGCCTGATGGGGCTCTTAAGGATGCGGCGCACCAATCATCAGTTGCATCATGATCTTGAGGTCTTAAGAAAGGAGCTGCAGGTTATGCAGGCCCAGGCGGCCAGAACCGGCCCTGAAGCTGAAGAGTCAGCCGCGCCCCAGAGTCCCGTTTAAATCGCCGGTGCGCCCCGGATGCCGTGAGGGGCCGGGGCGCCTGGATGATGGTCAGGGCCGGGGATACTTCATTACTGCTGGTTAGGCGTTTTTCTATTCTTGATTCACCCCCTCCGCCAATTTTTCCGGCTTCTTCTCCCTTGAGACTGCTATGCCCAACTAAACCCATCCTAAGGAGGGATGATGAGCTGGTATCGACGTGATATTGACAACATATTTGCTGAACTCACTACCTCGAAGCTGGGCCTGACACAAGCCGAGGCTACACAGCGCCTGCAGCAGTACGGACCGAACCGGCTGGTGGAAGCGGATAAAATCAGCCGCTGGAAAATTCTGCTGCACCAATTCACCAGCCCCCTGATCTATATCCTGCTCATTGCCGGGGTGGTGACTTTCTTCCTGGAAGAATATAAGGACACCGGCGTTATCATCGCCGTGGTGCTGCTCAACGCCCTCGTGGGCTATATCCAGGAGTCCAAGGCCGAAAAACAGGTCCAGGCCCTGAAAAAGATGGTGGTGGCCAAGGCCAGGGTGCTTCGGGATGGCCGAGAGATAGAGATTGACGGAGAAGGGGTGGTTCCCGGAGATATCGTCCTGTTGGCCTCGGGCGGCCGGGTGCCGGCCGATATCAGGCTGTTTCGAGCCATTGAGCTCAAGACCGACGAATCCATGCTCACCGGGGAATCGCTCCCGGCGGAAAAAACGGACGGCCTCCTCGACGAGGATAATCTCACCCCCGGCGATCAGCTTAACATGGCCTTCATGGGCACCACGGTGGTCAACGGCCGGGCCCGGGGCGTGGTGGTGGGCACCGGCACCCAGACCGTCATAGGGCAGATTGCCAAGGATGTCAAGGAGATCGGGGTCACCAAGTCCCCTCTGCAGGAGAAAATCGACCGATTGGCCAAGGCCATCGGCGTCATCGTTCTGGTGGCGGCCTCCCTCCTGTTTCTGGTGGGCATCCTGTTGGGCGAAAAGGCCAAGGATATGTTCATGACCGCGGTGGCAGCCACCGTGGCCACCATCCCCGAGGGTCTGCCCATCGTCGTCACCATCGCTCTGGCCATTGGGGTGGCCCGCATGGCCCAGCGCAAGGCCATCATCCGCAAACTGCCGGCCGTGGAGACCCTGGGCAGCACCACGGTCATCTGCTCGGACAAGACCGGCACCCTCACCAAGAACGAAATGACCGTCAAACTGGTGTATGACGGCCAAAAAGCCTATGAGATAGAGGGCAGCGGTTATGACCCCAGCGGCGAGATAACTGAGGCAGGCCGTCCCATCGTAGCCGCCGAGGACCCGAGTCTGGCCCTGCTCTTCCGCATCGGCCTGCTGTGCAACGAGTCCATGGTTTATAAAGAAGAGGGGGTTTACCGGGTGGATGGCGACCCCACCGAGGGGGCGCTCATCGTCTCCGCCCTGAAAGCCGGTCTCAACCTCAAGGAAGAAAGTCGGCATTACCCTCAGATATTCATTATCCCGTTTGAATCGGAACGGGGCTGGATGGCCACCCTGCACCGCCAGGACGATCATAATATTGTCTTTGTCAAAGGCAGCCCGGAAAAACTCTTGGGACTGTGCACCGAGTGCCGGTTTGACGCCTGGGAGGGCGTGCCGAAAATGACCCGGCATTTTGCCGAGCAAGGGCTGCGAGTTCTGGGTCTGGCCTATAAAAAGGTCCCGGCCGGCCAGTTGGAAATCAGTTTTGCAGATCTGGAGTCCGGTCTCATCTTCGCCGGCCTGCAGGGTATGATCGACCCGCCCCGTCCTGAGGCCATCGAAGCCGTGGCCGGCTGCAAGGAGGCCGGCATTCGGGTGGTGATGATCACCGGGGACCATGCCATCACCGCCCTGGCTGTTGCCAGAAAGCTGGGCATTGCTCCGGAAGAAGAGTTCGGGGGGGACCTGGCCGCCCGGCCGGTGGACACTCTCACCGATGAAGAGATCTTTTCCCTTACCCAAATCGCGGTCCGTCAGCTGGCCCTGCGTTCCGGTCTGAGCACCCGGGAGCCCGAGAGTATCACCGGCAGACATGTCCAGTCCATGGAAGATATGGAATTTCTTGGGTTCGTGAAGGAACTGCTGGCCTCCCTGGTGAAGCGGGCCGGCCCGGAGGGGGCGATACGCCATGTTCTGGCCGGTAAAGAAATTGAAACCATGAGCGACGAGGCCTTGTATAACCTGGTGCAGAAAGTTTCCGTTTATGCCCGGGTAGCCCCCCAGCACAAGCTGCGCATCACCCAGCAGTTGATCAAGCATGGTGAGATTGTGGCCATGACCGGGGACGGGGTCAACGACGCCCCGGCCCTGAAAGCAGCCCATATCGGTGTGGCCATGGGCAAGACCGGCACCGATGTGGCCAAAGAAGCCTCGGATATGGTCATTGCGGACGATAACTTCGCCAGCATCTACCGGGCCGTGGAACTGGGCCGGGTAGTGTTTGACAATATCCGCAAAGTTACCTTCTTCCTCATCCCCACCGGCATTGCCGCTATTATCACGATTCTGGCCACCATGATGTTGGGGCTGCCGCTGCCGTATCTGCCGGCCCAGCTCCTGTGGATCAATATTGTCACCAACGGCCTGCAGGATGTGGCCCTGGCCTTTGAACCCGGGGAAAAGGACATCACGAAACGCCCACCGCGGCACCCCAAGGCCGGCATCTTCAACCGACTGCTCATCGAACGCACCGTGGTCGTGGCCCTGGTGATTTCCGCCGGCATTGTCTATGAGTTCATCCATGCCTTAAATGCAGGGATGAGTCTGGAAAAGGCCAGAACCATCGCCGTAACTACCATGGTGTTTTTCCAGTTCTTCCAGGCCTTCAACAGCCGCTCGGAGATCCAGTCGCTCTTCCGGATGAATCCTTTGGGCAATCCCTTCCTCTTTTTCGGCACCCTGGCCGCCTTCGGGGCGCATCTGGCGGCCATCTATGTCCCCGCCATGCAATGGATTTTCCGCATGGAGCCTTTAACGGGGATAGATTGGCTGCGCATCGGGCTGATCTCCCTGACGGTGGTTATTGTGGTGGAAATCGATAAACTGCTCCGGCGGGCCGTCGCCGCCATGCGGTGATAATTCATAACTCGATGGCGCCTTGAGTGTACCGGGGCGCTCAGAGAGAGGACCGTTACCCCCGACCCGGGAGGAAAAATGCCCCTGCGTCTTTTGGAAGTGGTGCTGCCAGAGGAAAACCTCCGGGAAGTGGAGGAACTCCTCCGGGAAGAACCGTTGGTGGGAATCTGGTATGACCGGCTTTCGGAGCAGCAGACTTTGCTCAAAATCCTGGCCACGGCCCAGGAGACCGAGCACCTGATGGATCTGCTGAGTAAAAAGTTTTCCGGCCAGCCCTGGTTCCGCCTCATCCTCCTGCCGGTGTCGGCCTCGCTGCCCCGGGTAGAAGAACCCCCGAAGGAGGAGGAAAAACCCAAAACCGCTGAACCAGCGGCCAGCGAGCAGAAGAAAAAGGAACGCATCAGCCGGGCGGAGATGTATGAGGTTGTCCAGAATATGGCCCAGCTCACCCGGGTTTATAAAGGCATGGTGGTGCTGTCCACGGTGGTGGCAGCCGTAGGCCTCCTGAATGACAACGTGGCGGTTATTATCGGGGCCATGGTGATCGCCCCGCTCCTGGGTCCCATTATCGCCCAGGCCATGGGTACCACCTTGGGAGACTCGGATCTGACCCAGTTGGCCCTGCGTACCAATATCTCCGGCCTGGGCATTGCTTTGGGGCTCTCCCTCCTTATGGGCATGTTCCTGGAGGTTCATCCCACGGGGCCGGAACTGGCCGCCCGCACCGGCATCGGCCTGGGAGACCTAGCCGTGGCCCTGGCCTCGGGGGGCGCCGGAGCCCTGGCCTTCACCGCCGGGGTCCCCACCGTCCTGGTGGGCGTCATGGTGGCCGTGGCCCTGCTCCCTCCCCTGGCGACCCTGGGGCTGCTCCTGGGCTCGGGTCACCTTATCCCCGCCTTGGGCGCTGGTCTG
Source organism: Deltaproteobacteria bacterium (assembly GCA_016874895.1). Classification (GTDB taxonomy): domain Bacteria; phylum Desulfobacterota; class Desulfobaccia; order Desulfobaccales; family Desulfobaccaceae; genus Desulfobacca. The sequence goes on along the minus strand of VGSX01000005.1, from coordinate 24,689 downwards.
CTCCTGATAAGCAACATCATCTGCGTCAACCTGGCTGCGGTGGTGGTCTTCTGGCTCCAGGGGGTGCGCCCCACTACCTGGTGGGAGGAAAAACGGGCCCAGCAGGCCACCAAGATGTCCATTGTTATCTGCGCCGGGCTGCTGCTCCTCCTGGCCGTGGCCATCATCCTCGCCGGGAGGATTAAATACACTCAGTTACTCTATTTTTATTAAAGAGTATTCCTCCGGAAACTGCGATTGTTCTGTGCAATTCCAAGTGGAAAGCAGGAGCATTATTGATACTATAATTTATCCCCGCAAGCGAGGAGAGGGAATAAAGGACTTTCCGGACGGAGACTAAGTAGATTTGTCAGCCCCCTATCTTTTGCCCTTTGGACAACCCTTTGATATTCTCTGCCGGTTATTCTCCTGGATATTTCAGGATAATCATACGCTCTATAAGCCGGGCTGTATTGTGACATGATATTGACATAAGTATCTTTGGGCAGATTTTCTGCCAGCCAATCCATGATTTTTTCCGAACCGCTGGTATTATTGGGCATAACCAGATGCCGAAGGAGCAGTCCTCTTTGCATAATGCCCTGTCTGGTAAATTCTGCCGCGCCAACCTGACGGTTCATCTCAAGAATTGCCTCTCTGGTAATCTCTGGATAACTCTCTGCCCCGGCCGAAAACTTTGCCGACATGGCACTATCCCAGTATTTGAAATCGGGGAGATAAATATCAACGATACCATCAAGCAGCGTGAGTATTTCCAGGCGCTCCCAGCCACTCGTGTTGTAGACCACGGGAAGCCGCAGCCCCTGGGCGGCAGCCGCATCAAGAGCTTTTAAGATATGAGGGGAATAATGCGTTGGGGTAACAAAGTTAATATTGTGACAACCTTGTTCTTGCAGCCGCAGCATCATACCGGCAAGTTCATTAATAGTTTTTTCAGAGCCGGCGCCGAGATGACTGATTTCCCAGTTCTGACAGAAGACGCAGCGCAGATTGCAATGGGAAAAAAAGATGGTCCCTGAACCACCTCTGCCAACCAGCGGTTTTTCTTCGCCAAAGTGCGGGTGATACGACGAGATAACAAGCTCGGTGCCGAGGGCGCGACAGACTCCGCTCCTTCCCTTCAGACGATTTTCCCCACATTTTCTCGGACAGAGCTGGCAACTTGCCATCATGGCCCAGAGTTTTTCCCACCGCTTTTTCATTTCCCCCGTTTTGTGAAGTTTCAGATACACCGGTTCAAACTCAGGGCCGGTTTTACCGAGTTTTTCAACTTCAGTCTTTGGTTCATTATTCGAGGATGTCGCCTCAGTGCAAGGGAGGAAGACTGAAGACATCCCTATCAGGCAACAGAGTTTGGCAGTGTTTCCCAGGAAATCTCTTCGGGTGAATTTTTTGAGGAAAAAATCGTCCATTTGGTTTACCTCCTCCTGGACCCAAAGGGGCGGTAAATTCATACACCCGCATACCCCGAATGCAGGGTTTCCCGCCCATGACTTGGGGGTCAAAAGTTTACGAAAGGGAGCCAAGAAAACCAGAGACCGGTCCTTTGGCCGGGCTTACTTATTTCTGCCTCTTCCAGGCTCGGGCCAGCGCCATCGCTCTCCCAGCCTCGATCCTCCTATTTGCGATAGAACTCCGGCACCAGGAGAATGATCACGGCGAAAATCTCCAGGCGGCCCAGGAGCATGCATAGCATCAGGACGCCTTTGGCCAGGGGGGGGATCAGGGCGTAGTTGTCCGTGGGCCCGACGCCGCCCAGACCGGGCCCGATGTTGCCGATACAGGCCAGGACCGAAGAAAAGCTGGTAAGCACATCCACGCCGGTGGCCGCCACCACAAAGACCGAGATGAAAAAAAGACCCAGCCACAGCAGGAAAAACCCCCAGATACTGCTCATGACCTCCGGGGAGACAACCTGCTCCCCCAGTTTGAGCCTGATCACCGCCCGGGGATGGATAAGGCGGAAAAGCTCCTGGTAGGCCTGTTTGATGAGCAGCAAAAGGCGCATGCACTTGATGCCGCCGCCGGTGGAGCCGGCGCAGCCGCCGATGAACATGCACAGGACCAGGATGCACTGGGCCAGAGGCGGCCACAATTCATAATCCGCGGTGGCATAGCCGGTGGTGGTGAGGATGGAGGCCACCTGGAAGGCGGCGTACTGCAGGGAGCCTCCCAATGAATCATAGGCGGTGCGGTAGACGCTCAGGCTGATGATAAGGGAAAACCCGAGAAACAGGCCCAGATAAAACCGGAATTCCGGATCCCGCCACATGATGAGGGGTCTGCCCCGGAGCAGTTGAAAGTGGAGGGTGAAATTGATGCCGGCGATAACCATAAAAAGAGTGATGACACCATCAATATAGGCGCTGGCGTAATAGGCGATGGAGGCGTTTTTGGTGGAAAAGCCCCCGGTGGCCATGGTGCCGAAGGTGTGGCAGAGGGCCTCGAACAGGTCCATGCCCCCCAGCATTAACAGGGCTGTTTCCGCAGCGGAAAAGAGGATATACACCTGCCACAGGATTATGGCGGTGTCTTTGATGCGGGGCCGGAGCTTGTCCACCACCGGCCCGGGGACCTCGGCCTTGTAGAGCTGCATGCCGCCGATACCTAAAAAAGGCAGGATGGCCAGGGACAGGACGATGATTCCCATGCCTCCCAGCCAGTGGGTCAGGCTGCGCCAGAACAGCAGCCCTTTGGGAACGATCTCGACATCTGTGAAGACCGAGGCGCCGGTGGTGGTGAAACCGGAGAAGGACTCGAAAAGGCAGTCAATGGGGCTAGGGAATACGCCCCCGAAGTAGAAAGGCAGGGCGCCGAAAATGCAGGTGGCCAGCCACCCGAGGGCGGTGATGGCCATGCCTTCCCGGTGGCTGATGGCTCCGGAATAGTCCTGGTTCCGGGTGAGGCCGTACATCAGTCCGCCGGCAGCCACCGTGGCGGCCAGTGAGACAATCAGGGGCAGGCGGGACTCATCCTGATAATAGAGGGCCCAGCCCAGGGGCAGGAGCATGGTTAAGCCGATGCACACCAGCAGCAGGCCGACGATGTTCAGGAGAAAGCCCCAACGCACTTATGATCTTTCCCACGTGACCTTAGGCAGGCCCGGCAAGGAGAGGGAATTCTTCCGGTTTATTTTCACCCTTAGGGACTCCTCCACCTGCAGGATGGTGGCGCGGGTGGCCATGATGACCAGGTGGTCCCGGGGTTGAATGATGGACTCGCCGGTGGGGATAATAACCTCTTCACCCCGGATAATGCAGAGAATAATGGCGGCCTTGGGAAATTTCAGTTTCTTCAGGGGCGCCCCGACAATGGCCGAGTTGTCCTGGGCCACGGCTTCCAGGACCTCCGCCTCTTCCCCGGCAATGGCCACCGTGGAAATTATCTTCCCCTGGCGGATGAAGCGCAGAATGGAATTGACCGCGGCCATCCGGGTGCTGACAATATAGTCGATGCCGATGGTTTTCACCAGGGACATATAAGCGAACTTGTTGATGCGGACCACGGTCTTGGGGGCTCCCAGGCGTTTGGCCAGGAGGCAGGAAAGGATATTTAACTCCTCATCCCCGGTCATGGCGATGACCATGTCCATGCTGCGGATATTCTCCTGCTCCAGGAGTTCCACATCGGTGCCGTCCCCCTGCAGGACAATAGTGCGATGCAGTCGGGTGGAGAGATAGCCGCTGCGAACCGGGTCTTTCTCCACCACCTTGGTATGGTAATGAAGCCGGTCCAGGGTCTGGGCCAGGCGATAACCTATCTTACCCCCGCCCACGATGAGGATATTTTTTACCGGGTGGATCTTTTCCCCGAAAAGTCCGATGATTTTTCGCAGGTCGTTTTTTTCACAGACAAAATAGAGATTATCCCCGCCTTGCAGCCTGTCGTCGCCCTTGGGAATGATGAGCTGCTCGTTTCTGATGATGGCGCCGATGACAATGCGGGTATCCTGGAAAATCCGGGGCAGGTTGAGCAGTTGCAAGCCGTTCAGGGGGCTGGCATCGGCGAGTTTCTTGCGGACCAGCCTGATCTGTCCCCCGGCAAAGTCGCTGATTTCCTCCACGTCCGGGGTTTCGATGAGGCGCAGCAGGGTCTGGATAACCTCGTAGTCCGGGTTGGCCACCAGGCTGACGTCGAGGATGTCTTTGGCCAGGGCGTCTTGGTACTCGTGGTAGTCTTCATTGCGCAGGCGGACGATTTTTTGCAGTTTGGGGGCCAATAAATTAGCAAAGATACAGGCTATCAGGTTGGCCTCGTCATTGTCTGTGACCGCCAGTAAAATCTGGGCTTCCCGGATACCGGCAGCCAGGAGGATTTTGGGACTGGCGCCCGACCCTTGCATGGTCTGCACATCCAGCCGCTCCATGAGACGGGCAATGGCGGTTTCATCCTTATCGATGACCACCACCTCTTTTTTTTCCAGGACCAGCCTCTGGGCGATGTGAAATCCCACCTCCCCGGCCCCGACAATGACTATTCTCATAACACCCTCTCGTGGACCTCAGAGTGCAATCGAGTTATAAGAATATCATTTTTCGATAGGATGAAACAGTCAGGCTATTTGATCAGGTGAAGAAAAATCATTCAATCGTAGTCATCCCCGTCAACCCGGGAGGAGCTTTCCCGGTTTTTACGTGGAGACCGAGTTAATGCCGTTGACTTAAAAAGGGTGTTGGAAAAACTCGCTTTGAAAAGAAAGTGCAGTAGGTTAACTTGGGTTAGTATTCATCAGGAAACCTTAATTGTAAGTAGCAATCCAAAATTCCCCTAGCGTGACAACCGAAAATTCCCCTAGCCGAAATAAAGTTTAGAACGACTCAGCAATGTCCGGTTAAGTTTTTGCATATATGTTTTTTAACCGCTCATGTTCACGGATAAAATTATTTTCAAATTTAAGCTCACGAGTCTCATTTATGATTTTAATGCGTAATTCCCTTACTCTTTTAGTGGAAACCCTTTCCTGATAATGCTTGTGGCAATAGATGGCTAGCAAGAGATAGGTAATAAGACCGGCGACCATTTGAACCATAAAACCGTAGGCGCTTCTGGCAATGAGATGGTATCAATCTCCAAGAATTGCAGGAGATGCCTGGCGGAATCGTGTTCTTGCAGATGAAAGCAGACGAGAGATTTGAGTTGATGTTCGAAGGTCAATTTCAAGGGTCGATTGCCTCGCGCCTCTAAAGGAGGAATGGTATCATCGAAACGTTCAATTGGCTGCCAGAGCTTTTCTAGGGAAGGGGGCTGTTTTTTGCTACCCGAAGCATTGATAGTGTGCGGCAATTTCATAACTCATTGTAATTAAAGGTTATTACGAAACCGATCACATGTTCGCAAGTGCTTTTGTCAAGCAAAAAATGCAATTCCCCGAAAATTTTTCATGAGGTTTTTATACCCTATTGCAAGTTTCTAACCGGACATTGCTGACTTTTAATCCTTCCTCGGCCCTGAAAAAAAACTTATCGGCACGCCATATCAGCACATTAAAATTTTGGCGGTGGATTATGGCCAAGAAAAAGTCTTGAATAAAATGTGCAATAGTGTTATGTACTAGCCGCGCAAAAAAGCAAGGATCCGATGGTGCAATGTAAAAATGATCTGGCGAATGATCAGGATAATTTACTCATAAAACCTCCTTTGGCCACAAAGGAGGTTTTTTTTCTGCTGAGGGGGAGGGGTGCAAACCACCGGAGCAAAAGCCACTTCATTCCGCCGCAAAGATCTCCTGGGCCTGGCTGAGCTCAGCCGGGAGGAAATTCAGGCTATCTTGGACACGGCGGTCTCGTTCAAGGAGATCTCCACCCGGAGTATCAAGAAGGTGCCCACGTTAAGGGGTAAAACAGTCATAACGCTGTTTTACGAACCCAGCACGCGGACGCGCACCTCCTTTGAGATTGCCGCCAAACGTTTGAGCGCCGACACGGTGAATTTGGCCATTGCGGCCAGCAGCGCCGTGAAAGGGGAGACGCTCATCGACACGGCCAAAAATCTGGAGGCCATGCGGCCGGACATCATTATCATCCGGCATTCCTTTAGCGGCGCGCCGCACCTGCTGGCCCAGCGGCTGCACTGCAGCGTGGTCAACGCCGGGGACGGCCTGCATGAGCATCCCACCCAGGGGTTGCTGGATCTGCTCACGGTCTGGGAAGCCAAAGGCCGACTCCATGACCTTAAGGTGGCCATTGTGGGGGATATTGCCCACTCCCGGGTGGCCCGTTCCAACATCCACGGGTTTCGCACCATGGGCTCCCAGGTAATAGTGGCGGGGCCGCAAACCATGCTACCGCCCTATTTACCTGACCTGGGAGTGGAAGTAAGCTACTCCCTGCCCGAGGCCGTCCGGGGGGCGGACGTCATCATGATGCTGCGCCTGCAGTTGGAGCGCCAGGGGCAGATGTTTTTTCCCACGCTCCGGGAGTATTCCAGGTTCTTCGGATTAAACCAGGGGCATCTGGCCCTGGCCCGCCCCGAGGCCCTGGTCATGCACCCTGGGCCTCTGAACCGGGGAGTGGAGATTGCCCCGGAGGTGGCCGATGGCCTGCAATCCGTCATCCTCCAGCAGGTCACCAACGGGGTGGCGGTGCGTATGGCCGTCCTTTATCTTTTGAGCGGAGGTGAGCAAAGTGGAGCTGCTGCTTAAAGGCGGACTGGTGCTGGACCCGTCGCAGGACCTGGAAGAGAGAAGAGATCTCCTCATCATCGACGGGCGCCTGGCCGCGTTGGTGGCTCCGGGAACACTTCCCCCAGAAGGGCGCCAGGTCGTGGATCTAACCGGCCTGCTGGTCTGTCCCGGTCTCATCGATATGCATACCCATCTGAGGGAGCCGGGGCAGGAATATAAGGAGACCATCGCCACCGGTTCCCAGGCCGCCGCGGCGGGAGGGTTTACGGCGGTGGCCTGCATGCCCAACACCCTGCCGGTGAACGATTCGGCCACGGTGACCCGCTATATCCTGGAAAAAGCGGCCCAGGCCCAGGGCGTCCGGGTCTATCCGGTGGCTGCCATCTCCCAGGGTTCCGAAGGAGCCATTCTGGCGGAATACGGCGATCAGAAAGAAGCAGGGGCAGTGGCCCTGTCAGATGACGGCAAGCCGGTGGCTAATTCCCAGCTCATGCGCCGGGCCCTGGAATACGCCCGCACCTTTGACCTGCCGGTCATTTCCCACTCCGAGGACCTGTCCCTCACCAGTAATGGGGTCATGCACGAAGGTCTGGTGTCCCTGCAGCTGGGCCTCAAAGGCATTCCCGCGGCCGCGGAAGAAGTGGCAGTCTTCCGGGACATCGAACTGGCCCGCCTCACCGGGGCCCGCCTCCACATTGCCCATGTGAGCACGGCTGGCTCGGTTCAAATCATCCGTCGGGCCAAATCCCAGGGAATTAAGGTCACGGCAGAGACAGCCCCCCACTATTTCAGCCTCACCCACGAGGCGGTACGGGGCTTCAATACCAATGCCAAGATGAGCCCGCCCCTGAGGACCGAGGCAGACGTGGCAGCCATCAAGGCCGGGCTGGCCGATGGCACCCTGGATTGCATCGCCACCGACCACGCCCCCCACAGCGTTCTGGAAAAAGAGGTGGAATTTGACCGGGCGGCCAACGGCGTCATCGGCCTGGAAACGGCCCTGGGGCTCAGCCTGGCCCTGGTGCAGGAAGGCATCCTGACCCTGGCCCAACTCATCACCAAGCTCAGCGCCAACCCGGCCCGCATACTCGGAGTGCCGGGAGGAACCCTGCAGGTGGGAGCCCCGGCGGATATTACCGTCATCGACCTCCAGCGACCCTGGATCGTGGACGTGCAGCAGTTTAAATCCAAGAGCCGCAACTCTCCCTTCCACGGCCGCAATCTGACCGGCCGAGCGGCGATGACCTTGGTGGACGGGAAAATTCTTTACAGAGATAATGAGAATTTTTCTAGATAGAATGTGGCAAGAAAGTTTTCCCGCTGCAAGATACAAGCGATATCCTTTGTTGAAAAACAATGGCATAGCAGAAAATCTGTAGGGGCAGGCCCCCGTGCCTGCCCAGAACCCTCTATTTTATAAGATTAATGAATAATTATTATATAAGGTATTGGGACAACCCTTGGGATAAGGAGATAGGTCGGAGGGAGAAATCTTGAAAAAAGGGGGAGGGGTCGCAGGTATTCCCGGCCAGCAGCATGGTGATCTGATCGGGGGTGACGGGGAACCAGGCGAATCCTTGCAGGAGGCCGGCCAGCAGGCGTAGCGGCCACACTGGCAGATGCACCTTCACCACCTTTTTGCCCAGAACCGCAGCCAGGGTATCGATGAGGTCGTTAAAGCTTATCGGATCCGGCCCGCCCACGTCATAGCAGCGGTTGGCCGAAAGGTGATTATTCAGGGCCAGGGCAAAACCCTGGGCCACCTGCCACACCGGCACGGGCTGAAGCAGGTAGCGGCCATGGCCGATGACCGGGACTATCCGGAGTTTGTCGATCTGGGCCCGGAACATATTGGTAAAGGCGTCCTCGGGGCCGTAAATGATGGAGGGCCTAAAGATGGTATAGGTTAAACCCGAGGCCATGACCAGTTCCTCGGCCTGCTGTTTGGTCCGGTGATACTCCGCCACCGGCGCCGGCCTGGCCTCCAGGGCGCTCATGTGGAGATAGCGTTGCACCTCGGCCGCCCGGGCCGCGGCCACCACGTTGGCGGTGGCCTCCAGGTGCAATTTTTGCAGGGTGATCCCCCGGCGGGGAAATTCCCGGATAATGCCCACCAGATGCACCACCGCATGGCACCCTTCCAGGGCCGGGGGCAGGGTGTCGGGTTGCGTGACATCTCCGGGCGCAATCTCTAGCAGCTCCCTGGACGGTAGTTTATCCTCGGCGCCGGGCCGCACGAGACAACGCACCTCATGCCCCTGCCGGAGCAGTTCCGCCACCACCTGGCGGCCCACAAAACCGGTCCCGCCGGTTACCAGAACCCGCATCAACTCCTCCCTTGCCACGGCCTGTGACTGCTAAACGGTCCCGAAGTCAGGTTTTCCCCTGAGATAAAGTGGCCAGTGGTCAGTGATCAGTGGTTAGTGGTTAGTTGCTTATATTTACTGACCCCTGACCCCTGACCACTGACCCCTGACCACTGGCTCCTGACCCCTGACCACTTTCCTATCTTTCCAGGACCACCACGGCAATGCCGAATTCCCCCTCATCGGTGAGGGTGACGAACATGCCCCGGATGCCGTGCTGTTGGCAGAGCAGCGCGGCCCGGCCGCTCACCCTCAGGTCCGGGCGGCCATTGGGGGCCGAAACCACTTCCACCTCCCGCCAGCGGATGCCGCCTTGGCGCAAGCCCACTCCCAGGGCTTTGGAGAAGGCCTCTTTGGCGGCGAACCGCAGGGCGTAGTTATTAGCCGACTGCCCCCGGGCCTCGCAGTAGGCGATTTCCTGGGGGGTGTAAATCCGGTTCTTAAAACGATCCCCGAAGCGCGCGCACGCGGCCGCGATGCGGGGAATTTTTATCAGGTCAACGCCGATGCCGAAGATCATGGCGGCAATCAGCGGGCCGGCGCGGCTGCCTGTTTTTGAGGTGCCACGGCCGCGTGGGCAAAGGCAATGTCCAGTACTTCGTCCATGCGCTCCACAAAATCAATCTGGAGCTCGTCTTTCACGTTGGGGGGAATATCCTCCAGGTCCTTGGCATTCTGGGACGGCAGGATGACTTCTTTGATGCCGGCCCGGTGGGCTGCCAGGACCTTGTCCTTGATGCCCCCCACGGGCAGGACGTGGCCCCGCAGGGTGATTTCCCCGGTCATGGCCAGCCCTTTTTTCACCGCCCGGTCCGAGAACAGGGACACCAGGGCGGTGAGCATGGCCACCCCGGCCGAGGGCCCATCCTTGGGAATAGCCCCGGAGGGGACGTGCACGTGGACGTCCGTATCCTTGAAGAAATCCTCCTCCACCCCGATGTAGGGGGCCCGGGCCCGGATAAAGCTGAGGGCCGCGTCCACGGATTCCCTCATTACCTCACCGATCTGGCCGGTGAGTTTCAGGTTGCTCTTGCCGGGCATCTTGAGGGCCTCAATGAAGAGGATCTCGCCTCCCACCGGGGTCCAGGCTAATCCCGTGGCAATACCCGGCTCCGGGTGATCCAGAGCGGTTTCCCGGAAAAACTTGGCTGGCCCCAGGTAGAGGGGCACATCTTCCGCGGTGATAGTCCTGGCGGTGAGGAGGTCTTCCGCCACTTCCCGGGCCACCCCCCGGCACAACGAAGCCACCTCCCGTTCCAGGTTGCGCAGTCCGGCCTCTCTGGTGTAGTCCGCCACCACCCGGCGCATGGCCTCGGGGGTGATGGTTATCTGCTCCGGATGCAATCCGTGGGCCTCCACCTGTCTGGGGAGCAGGTAATCATAGGCGATCTGGATTTTTTCCTCTTCCGTGTAGCCTGGCAGCTGCAAGACCTCCATGCGGTCCCGGAGGGCCGGGGGAATGGTGTCCAGCATGTTGGCCGTGGTGATGAACATCACCTTGGACAGGTCAAACCCCACTTCCAGGTAGTGGTCCGAGAAGGCCACATTCTGTTCCGGGTCCAGCACCTCCAGCAGGGCAGAGGCGGGGTCTCCCCGGAAGTCAGTCCCGATTTTATCGATTTCATCCAGGATAAAAACGGGATTATTGCTGCCGGCCCGGCGGATGCTCTGAATGATGCGGCCGGGCATGGCCCCCACGTAGGTCCGCCGATGTCCCCGGATTTCCGCCTCATCCCGGACGCCGCCCAGGGAGAGGCGGATGAATTTCCGTCCCAGGGCCCGGGCAATGGATTTCCCCAAAGACGTCTTACCGGTCCCCGGCGGCCCGACGAAACAGAGAATGGAGCCTTTCATGTCGGGTTTGAGCTTGCGCACCGCCAGGAATTCCAGGATGCGTTTCTTCACTTTCTCCAGATTGTAATGGTCTTCATCCAGAATCTTCCGGGCCTCCACCAGGTCCAGACGGTCTTCCGTGGCGATATTCCAGGGCAGTTCGATCATCCATTCCAGATAAGTACGAATTACCTGGTGATCCGGCGAGGTGGGGGGAATCCGGCTCAGGCGGTTAAGCTCCCGTTCCGCCTCTTTAAAGGCGGCCTCGGGCAGTTCCGCCTCCAGCAGGCGGTGCTGGAGATCGCCTATCTCCTGGGAGCGTTCGTCGCCTTCCCCCAGTTCCTTCTGCAGGGCCTTGATCTGTTCCCGGATATAGTAATCCTTCTGGGCCTTGTCCATCTCGGTCTTGACATTGGCCTGAATCTGCTTACCCAGTTCCAGGATTTCAATTTCCCGGTTGATCAGGCGGAGCACTTTCCGGAGACGTTCTTTGACCTCGATGGTTTCCAGCAGGTCCTGCTTTTCGGCCTTGGCTATATTAAGACTGCCGCCGGTAACGTCTGCCAGGACCCGGGGGTCGTCCAACTCCTGCACCATGGCCCCGAGTTCTGTGGGCAGGTAGGGAGACAGTTCCGACATTTTCTTAAACATGCTCTTGAGGCCGGAAACCATGGCATCGATTTCGAGATCTGTCTCGTAGGTCTCGGTGATGGGGGTCACCCGGGCCTGGAGGTATGGTTCGGTGTCAACCATTTCCTCCAGCTTGAAGCGGTAGAGGCCCTGGATGAGCAGCCGCACCGCGCCTTCCTGGGTTTTCCCCATCTTGAGGATCACTGCCGCGGTGCCCATGGAGTAAAGATTTTCCGGGGTGTAAACCTCGGTGGCCGGGGTTTGGCTGGTGAGAATACCGATTATTTTATCCTTTAACAAGGTGTCGTCAATCAACCTTTGGGCCCCGTCCTCCCATAAAGCCAAAGGGATGATCAGGCGGGGGAAAAGCACCAGCTCGCTCATGGGAAGTATGGGCAGCAGTCGGGAATCGCCCTTGTCAGGACCAGGACTAGTTGTCTCCGTGGGGAGATCGTTTAGGGTGTTGAATTTTTCTTCCATGGTTATGTCCATATATGTCTTCGGGGTAGTAAAAACCCCACTGTTGAATTTATTGCGCCTGTCCGGAGCCCGGTTAATTTTTACCGTTTCCTTCGATGAGTCAAAGGGACGTGTCTCGGCTAGGGCTTCGGTCTGGATTGTCTCAGGTTAATCTTCCTCTCTGATGGTTATCTGCTGCGGCGGACTGGCCTGACGCCACGGCACCCGAATAATTAAAATGCCATTGGTGTATTCAGCCTCGGTTCTGGCCTCGTCCACGGCCCGGGGAAAGTGAAACCGCCGCTCAAAACTGCCGTACTCGATTTCCAGGCGGTGAAATCTTTGCACGGGTTCCGTAGGGGGAAAGCGGCGTCTGCCGTTCACCACCAATTCCTGCCGGTGCAGAGTCAGGGCAATGTCCGCTTTGGTCAAACCTGCCAATTCCATGCGGATAATCAGGGCCTGGGGAGTTTCATAAATATCGGCGGCGGGATGAAATGTGGCAGCCGCAGAAGTTGACGGTCCACTCCAGGGGCCGAACATATTTTCCATCAACCGCCGCATTCTCGTTTCCATCATTTCAAAGTCCTTGGCCAATTTGATTTTTATAGGAGCCATAGAGGCATTCCTCATGCGCAAATGTCTGATTTACGAAGATAGAGCCAAACCATCCGGGAAAATCCGGATAAACTGCCTCTACCAGATTTATATTAAGGCCGTCCGGCGGAATTGTAAAGATACGGTTTCCGGAAACTTTTACAAGCCGAAACAGTAGGGCAGACCTCCAGGTCTGCCCGTTGATGGCAGAGTTCTGGAGGCCTAGGTCTGCCGTTTTATGTCTGATCCGCCGGGAAAGATCACCTTAAGCCCTAAAGCCGCAGGGCTGCCAGAATCTGTTCGTGCAACAGACCGTTGCTGGCCGCCACGTCGGCCGCGGTCAGAAAGAAGGGCGAACCGTCAAAGGTGGACACCCGCCCCCCGGCCTCTTCTACGATGAGAACCGCTGCGGCAGTGTCCCAGGGCTTCAAGCCCTCTTCCCAGAAGCCGTCGCAACGTCCTGCGGCCAGGTAGCACAGGTCGATGGCCGCGGCGCCGGGCCGGCGCACCCCCTGGGCCTGGACCACCAAGCGTTTAAAGCGCAGCATGGAGGTTTCCAGATGGTCCGCGACATTATAGGGAAACCCGGTGGCCAACAGCGCCCGGTCCAGGTCGCCGATTTGGGAAACCCGCAGGGTTTGCCCATTGAGCCAAGCCCCCTGTTCCCGGATGGCCTCAAAAACCTCATCCCGCATGGGATCGTAAACCACCCCGTAGACCACCTCCCCCTGCCACTGGAAGGCTATGGAGACCGCGAACATGGGGAAACCGTGGGCAAAATTGACCGTACCGTCCAGGGGATCGATTATCCAGCAGCCGTCGCCTGAGGCGGCGGTGGGGGCTCCCTTCTCCTCGGCCAGGAAGCCGTAGGCCGGAAAGACCCGGATCAGATGGTCAATGATGAGTTGCTGGCTCTGAAAATCACTTTGGGTGACCGGATCGTGGCGGCCCTTGAGGGTGATGGCCTGGGGTTGCGTAAAATTGCGCCGCAAGAGGGCCCCGGCATTGAGGGCGGCCTGCCGGGCGGCCTGTTGGATTTCAGTTATCAAGCTGAAACTCCCTTCGGGGATGACTTGTGTTTCTATTATAAGCTCATGCAACGTGCGGCGCTATCGGCGGCGGTTTTTTTTTCCCCGGGACCGGGGCTTTTTGCTTTTAGGGACTGCGGGGGCGGGCAGAAAGAGAAATACTCCCAACAGGCCGGTGAAAAACCCGCCCAGGTGGGCCATCCAGGCCACCGGACCGCCCTGGCGCAGGCCGTAAAATTGCAGCAGCAGCCAGAAACCCAGCCAGACAAAGGCAGGGACAACGACAACTTTAAACCGCACCAGGAGATAGACCAGGGTTTGCACCGGCGCCTGGGGAAAGCGGATGAGATGCGCCCCCAAAACCCCGGCAATGGCCCCACTGGCCCCGATGATGGGAACCGACAACCGGCTGGCGGCCACCGAGTGGATCAACAAAGAAAAAAATCCACAGAAAAGATAGAAACCCAGGAAGCGCCAGGGGCCCAGTTCATCTTCCAAAGCCTCTCCGAATACCCACAGGAAGAGCAGGTTGCCCAGAAGATGGACCCACCCTGCGTGCAGAAAAAGGGAAGTGAACATGGTGGCCGCCAGCTTCATTGACTGCCAGGAGCTGAACAGCTTTACTTCCGAGAGGTGGGCCGGAATCGCCCCTCCCTGCCAGAACAGTTCCAGGGCGGCGTCTTGGCCCATGGACAGCGTGAAGAAAAAAACCAGGCAGTTGAGGCAGATGAGGCCGATGGTGACATAAGGCCAGGACCCCTGGGAGGCCTGGCCGCGGATGGGTATGGCCATATTATTATTTCAGGGATGCCCCAGCCCGGGGAAACAATTCAGGTGGCAGAGGCTTAGCAGCCTGTTAAGAGTGTATTTTCTGACTACTATGCCACAAAGCGCGGCAAATTTCCACCCTATAACGCCCCGGCGGCCCTCAGGACAAAAGACCCCTGGGGCAGGCCCAGGGCCGCGGCCACGGGCTGACATTTTGCCTGCAGCAGGAAGAATAGCCGTGAGTCGGCAAAGTGCGCCAGGGTCTCGAAGTGGCCCATGCCCTTGGCCAGGATCAGGTCGGCCCCAGCAAACAGGCCTTGAAAGTCCGGGCTGGTCTGGGCCAGTTCCAGGCCCACGGTGAGGGCCCCGGTATCCGCCACCGGCTCCAGGGCCGCCCCCAGGCCGGATTCATGCAAATCCTGCCAGGTAAGATCATTCTGGATGGGCCCGCCCTTGACCACATAGATAACCTGCCAGCCCTGCTCCCGGAGGGATTGCACCAGGGGCAGATCAAAGAACTGTTCCCCGGCATTGTCGGCCAGATAGAGGAGGAGACCGGGCCGCTCCGAGAGACGCCGCTGCCAGAGCTGCACCTGGGAACCGCTGAACCGCACCGGGGAGGTCATATCCCTGACAATGTCGTCCTCGGGGCGGAAAAAATCCAGGGCGTTCCCCGCTACGGCCAAGGCCAGGGTCAGGTCGGGGCCAGATTTGCTGCGGCCGGCGATTTGTGCGGCCATCCGGCGGGCCATTTCGGTTTCCTGCTGTTTGCGCGCCTTGAAGGGGTCGGGATTGCCGGTGACGGCTTTGATGGCCCGGTGAAAGCGGTTGGCGATAATCGCGGGGATGGCCCCGGGCGAGAACTCGGCAGTCAGAATCGCCTGGGCCTGCCGCCTGGCCTCGGCCCCGAGATCTGGGTCTGAAGTGGCTAGACCCACGGTCAGGTCGATGAGTCTTTCCAGGCAGGGGCGGCATTCGGTTCTGATGCGCATCGCTGGCATAGGGGAGGTCTCCTGGTCCAGTTTTTTTGGCCTCAGTATTTAGTATAACCCCTACCCAACCGGTGCTTCATTGATTTTAGTTTTACAGGGCTGTCAAAGATGGCTTGTGGCGGCTCGGGCTGAAAGGTCTTTGTAGACGTTCAGCTATCAGCTTTCAGCTAAAACAATAAGTTAGGCAAACTAAGCGAAAAACCAGTGATCCGCCACCTTGGAATAACTATTTAAATTTAAAACATTAGCTGACCGCTGAACGCTTACAGGTCTTTCAACTTTTCCTGAAACCTAATATGGCCATAACCTGTTAAATTTTCTATATAATATTAACCGCAAGCCGGACTTCACACCTCCGCCCACACATTTTTGTTGGATCATCATCGGCTTATAAGTTATACAGAAGTATTGCAGGTGTTAATCTGCAAAAATCTTGCATCGCCCCTTTTTTAATATGTCAGAAAACCGGCAACTTTTTTTCCGCCTTTTCCAGCTGATAAAACCTTTCTGGCGGCGGATCCTCATTGCCATGGTGGCCATGATTGGCGTTTCCGGGATCACCGCCCTCATCGCCTTTCTGGTGAAACCGGCCCTGGACGACATCTTTTTCGGCAAGCGCCTGGATATGCTTTACTTCCTCCCTTTCCTGGTCATCCTTCTCTACTTCTTCAAAGGTCTCTTTTTTTTTACTCACGAATACTTGATGAATTACGTGGGGGGAATGATCATCACCCAGATGCGGGATGCCCTGTACCGGCAGTATATGGCCCTGCCCCAGATTTTCTTTGACCGCACCGCCACCGGGCTGTTGATTTCCCGGGTGACCTATGATGTGAATATCCTTCAGAGTTCGGTGTCCACCGTGGTCACCAACCTGCTCAAGGACATCTTCACCATCATCGGCCTGGTGGGGGTTATTTTTTACCGGGAATGGCGCCTGGCCCTCATCGCCATAGTAGTCTTTCCCGTGGCGGTCGTCCCCATCATCAAATTCGGCAAGCGTCTGCGACGCATCTCCACCTCCAGTCAGGTTTCCATGAGTCGCCTGAACACCCAGTTGCAGGAGACCCTGGTGGGTAACAAGATAGTTAAGGCCTTCTGCCGGGAAGACCATGAGCAAGCGCGTTTTCATCAGGAAAATGAAAATTTTTTCCGGCTGCGCATGAAAAATGTGGCCACTCGGGCCATATCCCCGCCCGTGATGGAGCTTTTGGGAGGCTTCGGTATTGCCGCCATCATGTTTTACGGTGGTTATCAGGTAATTCAAGGCACCTCCACCCCAGGAACGTTTTTCTCCTTTCTCGCCGCCTTGTTAATGTTGTACCAACCCATTAAAAGCCTCAGTAATATTAATAATTCCGTGCAGGAGGGGCTGGCCGCGGCCAAGCGGGTATATGAGATTTTGGACCTACCCACGGAGATTGCCGATGAACCCCAGGCCGTCTCTTTGCCCCCCATCCGCCGGGAAGTCCGCTTCGAGGAAGTGAATTTTGCCTACGACAACCGGACGGTTTTGCAGAATATTAACCTGACCGTGCCCAGGGGCCAGGTGGTGGCTCTGGTGGGCCCCAGCGGGGCCGGCAAGACCACCCTGGTGAACCTGGTGCCCCGTTTTTATGAGGTCACCGGTGGGGCCATCTCCATTGACGGCCATGACCTGCGCCAGGTGACCCTGGCCTCGCTGCGGGGCCAGATCGGCGTGGTAACCCAGCAGACCTTCTTATTCAACGACACGGTGCGCCAGAACATCGCCTACGGTCGGCCCGAGGCCGAGGAAGCGGCCATCATCCAGGCGGCCCAGGCCGCCTTTGCATGGGACTTCATAAAAAGTCTGCCCCAGGGGCTGGACACCGTCATCGGTGAGCAGGGTGTAATGCTCTCCGGCGGCGAACGGCAAAGGGTGGCCATTGCCCGGGCCCTGCTGAAGGACCCGCCCATCCTCATCCTGGACGAAGCCACCTCCGCCCTGGACTCGGAAGCCGAACGGGAAGTGCAGAAAGCTCTGGATAACCTGATCCAGGGCCGCACCACCCTGGTCATCGCCCACCGGCTGTCCACCATCCGCCATGCCCACCGCATCGTAGTCCTGGACGAGGGCAGGATTGTGGAAGAAGGACAGCATGAAGACCTTTTGGCCCGAGGCGGGGTCTATGCCAAATTATACTTTCTGCAGTTCCGCCCGGAAGATGAGAAGACACTGCCGGACGCCCCGGAACCGGCGGTGGGCGGCCTGGCCTCGGTTAGATGAAGTCCTGGTGGCACCAAACCTTTCGCCGTCTGCAAGGGGAACCGGACTCGCCGCCTCCGGGCATGGCCCTGCGCACTGGTGCCGCGGCCCTGGCCTGGCTCTACGGCCTGGGGGCCTGGGGGCGGCGGCGGCTTTATGACCGGGGCTGGCTGTCCACCAGCCGCCTCCCCTGCCCGGTGCTGAGCATCGGCAATCTGGCCGTGGGCGGGGTGGGCAAGACGCCTATTACCGGGATGTTAGCCCAACGCTGGCAGACCGCGGGTTGTCGGGTGGCCATTGTCAGCCGGGGCTACGGCGGTAAACACTCCGCCCCCCGGATCATCAGCAACGGCAGCCGGATTTTTCGGAAACCGCCCCAGGCCGGGGATGAGGCCTACCTCCTGGCCCTGCAATTGCCCGGTATTCCCATCATAACCGGGGCTGACCGCCACCGGGCCGGCCTGCTGGCCTGGAAATCTTTCCACCCAGACCTTATCTTACTTGATGACGGGTTCCAACACTTTCAACTGCATCGGGATGTGGATGTGGTGCTGTTGGATGCTGACCGCCCCTTGGGCAACGGCTGCCTGCTTCCCCGGGGGCCGTTGCGGGAGCCGATAGGCACCCTCGCCAGGCCCCTGGTCCTGATCCTCACCCGGTATGAGGCTCACCGGCACCAGAATAGCTGGGAGGAAGTGCGGGCCACCTTCCCCCAGGCCATCGTCCTGCGGGCGGTTTTCCGGCTGTCCCATGCGGTCAGATACCCCGGGGCTTATAGAGTCAGCCTGGCCGACTTATCCGGTCTCCGTCTGGTGGCCGTGGCGGGTCTGGCCCGGCCCCAGCTGTTCGCCGCCAGCCTGCAGGAAGCTGGCATTATTTCCAAGGAGTTTTTTCCCTTCCCGGACCATCATCTCTTTACTGGCGCCGACCTGGCCGAACTCGGGGCCGCGGCCTGCCGCCTGGGGGCTGAGGGACTGGTAACAACGGCCAAGGACTGGGCCAGGCTGGGCGGCATGAGAACAGGACCGCTGCCCTGGTATGTGGTTCACCTGCAAGTAAATCTTCTGGACGACTGGCCGGAGCATCTCCTGCCGGAGTGCGGTCGGATATTGAGTGACTGATGCCCCCAAAAGCCCCCCGACATCCTATTTCCATCGGCAACCACCATTCTCCCCTGCCCCTGGCCGTGCAACAGGCTTTTAATCAGCTCACCGTGCAACACCGCCGGAAATTTTTTCCCCATCAGATAAAAAATATACTGGTGCGGGCGGTCAATTGGGTGGGGGATGCCATCATGACTCTCCCGGCCATCGGTGATCTGAAAAAACTTTATCCCTGGGCCCGTCTATCCGTCCTGGCACATGAACGCGTCGCCCCGGTTTTCCAGCAGCAACCGGCGGTGGATGAAATTATCCCCTATCTTCCCAAACCTCCGGCCACCCCTATGAAAACCTGGCTGGTATCCCTAGCCGCTCTGCGTCAGAAAAAGTTCGACCTGGCGGTGATTTTCCCCAACTCCTTCGAGGCCGCCTTGGTGACCTGGCTGGCAGGCGCACCCCACCGGGTGGGCTACGGCACCGACGGGCGGGCTTTCCTTTTCACCCAGGTGGTGTGGGGAGTGGATAACATGGCCGGGTTGCACCAGGTGTATCGCCACAAAGGGGTGTTGCGTCCCTTCGGCCGGATAAGCGCCGACGGTTTCCCGGAGCTCATCCTGACCAGGGCCGAGCAAGAGGCGGGAAAGGAGCTTTTGGTGGCTAACGGTTGGCGCCCCTCCCAGAAGATTGTCGGTCTGAGCCCCGGCGCGGCCTACGGTCCGGCCAAACAATGGCCCCCGGAGCGCTTTGCCGCCGTGGCCGACCTGCTACATCGGGAATGCGATGCCCTCATCGTCTTTTTGGGAGCCGCCAGCGACCAGGAAACCACCCGGCGCATTGCTGGCGCCATGCAATCTCCTTCCCTTAACCTGGCGGGCCGCACCGACCTGCGCACCGCCTTTGCAATGATATATCATCTGGATATTTTAATTACCAATGATTCCGGTCTGATGCATGCTGCTGCGGCCTTATGGACACCCCCGGTGGCCCTGTTCGGCTCTACCGACCCCTGTGCCACCGGCCCCTTCACCCCCCTGGCTTCGGTGGTGCGGCATCCCGTCCCCTGCAGCCCCTGCCTCAAACGGCAATGCCCGGAAGATAACATGTGTTGGGAGCTCATTACCGTTACAGAAGTGGCCGAACAGGCCCGCTACTGGCTCAGGAGACAATAAATGGCGCAGGCGGTCTTTTTGGATCGGGACGGCACCATCAACGAAGAGATGGGCTATATCAACCATCTGAGCCGGTTCCGGCTTCTGCCTGGCAGCGCTGAAGGCATCGCCCTGCTCAACCAGGCCGGCTTGACAGTGGTGGTGGCCACGAATCAATCCGGGGTGGCCCGGAAGTACTTTCCCGCCTCCCTCATCGACCAGGTGCATGGGCTAATGCGGGACTTGCTGGCCCAACACGGGGCCCGCCTGGATGCCATCTATGTCTGCCAGCATGGCCCAGAAGCCGGCTGCCCCTGCCGCAAACCCAGGCCAGGGCTGGTGCAGCAGGCCGCTGCGGACCTATCCCTTGATCTGGCCCACTCCTACGTAGTGGGGGACCGCTTCAACGACATCCACCTGGCCGCCGACGTGGGGGCCAAGGGGATTCTGGTGCTCACCGGCTACGGCCGGGGGGAACTGGAAAATTACCAGGGTGAGCGTCTGGCCCAGCCGGCTTACATCGCCACCGATCTGCTGGACGCGGCAGCCTGGATAGTGCACGATGTGGCAGACTTCAAGATCAGATAACGGAAGTTCCCGGTTTCCGGCAAAAATATTTACTCAAGTTTCACACCCCGGATGTGCAGATAAATGTAGGACGGGAAAGCGAAGCGCCTCCCGCCTTTCAACAAGCTGATTTCGGCGCGCCCGGCACGCCCTACAATTCCACGGCTTGGAACCTTGAACTTTGAACTCTCCATGGCTGAACGTATCCTGCTGATAAAATTAAGCGCTTTGGGGGATGTGATCCAAACTCTGCCCACCCTCGAGGCCATCCGGGCGGCCCATCCCCAGGCTGAGATTACCTGGCTGGTGGAAGAAGCTGCGGCCCCTGTCCTGGAGGATCATCCGGCTTTGGATGAGCTTTTGATCTCCCGGCGTCAAACCTGGCTGGCGGCCTGCCGCCGGGGGGCGGCCTTAAGAACGGCCCGGCTGGAAATCCGGCAGCTGGTGCAGGCCCTCCGTCGCTGCCCCTTCGACCTGGTCATCGATCTCCAGGGACTGTTGAAAAGCTCCTTGTGGACCTTTCTAGCCCGCAGCCCCCGAAAAATCGGTTTTGATCAGACCCGGGAATTGAGTTACCTGGCCCTCAGCGAACGCCTGCCGCCCTACGACCCCGATGAGCCCGCGGTCCGGCGCTACCTACGGGTGGCGCAGCACCTGGGCGCGTCCGGGGAAACGGTGCGTTTCCGGCTGGCCCTGCCGGCCGGGAGCGGCAATGGCCTTGAGCCATTGTGGGCCGATAAAACCGGCCCCCTGATCATCCTTCACCCCGGCACCCGGTGGGAGACCAAGCACTGGCCACCCACATCGTTTGCCGCCCTGGCAGACGCTCTGGCCGGGGAAATGCACGCCCGCATCGTCTTTACGGGCAGCCCCGGGGACCGCTCTTTGATCGGCCGCATCCTATCCGCGATGAGAAAGCCGGGTATTGATCTGAGCGGCCGTACCGATCTGAAAACCCTGGCCGGTTTATTTTATCAGGCCGATGCCGCGGTCACCACCGACACCGGTCCCATGCACCTTGCCGCAGCCGTGGGCGCGCCGGTGGTGGCCCTCTTCGGCCCCACGGCCCCCTGGCGCACCGGCCCCGTGGGCTGTGGCCATCGGGTCCTGCGCCTGGACCTGGCCTGCAGCCCCTGTTTCCGGCGGCACTGCTCTACCCCGGAGTGTATGTCTCATCTGGAGGTTGACGACGTCTTGACCGCGGTGCGAGGTATTCTCCGCCAGGGGCGCCTCCATGGCCGCCCGACCCTGAAGCGCCATGCCGGAGCTGTGGATATCATCGATCATCTGGCCTAGACGCAAAGACAGGTGTTCCGGGAGATTATTGAATTAGTTAAAATACTATGGTATTATAAAAAGTTATATTGTTAATATTCCACCAGATAGGTCCGGAGTGCCGCCATGGCTTTAAAAAAAGAACTTTTGGATATCCTGGCCTGCCCCCAGTGTAAGGGCGAGGTCAAGCTCAATGATCAGGGGGACGGATTGATCTGCCACTCCTGCCGCCTCATGTATGAAATAAAGGATGATATTCCCGTCATGCTCATTGACAAGGCTAAAAAGCTCTAATTCATTATCATGTCAACCCTCTCGGTGACCATCATCACCCACAACGAAGAAAAGAATATCATCCCGTGCCTGGAATCGGCCCAATGGGCGGATGAAATCGTGGTGTTGGATTCCAACAGCACCGACCGCACCGTGGAACTGGCCCGGCAGTATACCGATCGGGTTTTTTCCGTACCCTGGCAGGGATTTGGGAAAAACAAAAATCAGGCCATCGACGAGGCCCGGATGCAGTGGATTTTTGTCCTGGACGCGGATGAGCGCCTCAGTCCGGCCTTGAGACAGGAGATTACCGCCATTGTTCAGGCCGACGGACCCGCCGACGGTTACCGGGTCCCCCGGCGCAATCATTTCTGCGGCCGTTTCATCAAACGCCTGGGCTGGTACCCGGACTATTCCATCCGCCTGTTCCGCAAGGCCAACGGTCGCTTTGTGGAACGAGAAGTGCATGAAAGCGTGGTAATAAACGGTCGGATCGGAACCCTGCAGCATCCCATGCTGCATTACACTTACACCTCCGTCAGTGATTTTGTCCTGCGCCTGGACCGCTACTCCGGCCTCGCGGCCCAGGAACTGCTGAAGCAGGGTAAAAAGCCGGTTTTCGGGGAATTGCTCTGGCGGCCTTTTCTCACTTTCCTGAAGCTTTATTTCCTGCAACTCGGCTTCCTGGAAGGCCGGGATGGCTATACCCTGGCCTTTCTTTACAGCACCTATACCTTTTTGAAATATTACAAGTTTCGCGAATTACGGTGCCAGCCGGCGGCAAATGGAGGTCAGCCCGCGTGAAAATAGATGCCACGGCCAGAATCGGCCCGGACGTAGAATTGGGGCCGGAAGTTGAAATCGGCCCTGGGGTGATTATCCAGGGGCCCAGTCGCATCGGCGCCGGCACCCGGATCCAGGCCCACGCCTATATCGGACCTTACACCACCATGGGTGAAAATAATCTCGTCTCCTTCGGGGCCATTATCGGCCATGACCCCCAGGATTACGCCTTCCAGGGCCAGGAGAGCTACACCATTATCGGCAACCACAACATCATCCGGGAATACGCCACTATTCACCGGGGCACCCTCCCCGGCAGCGCCACCACCGTGGGGGACCATAATTTTATCATGGCCCTGTCCCACATGGCCCATAACTCCTCCCTGGGAAACCACGTCATCCTGGTGAATGGGGCCCTGATCGGCGGTTACGTGGAGGTTCAGGACCAGGCCTTTATCTCCGGAAATTGCGTGGTGCATCAGTTCTGCCGGGTGGGCCGTCTGGCCATGATGCGGGGAGGCTCCCGGGCCTCCCGGGATGTACCCCCTTTCTGCATAGTGGACGGCGGTCATATTGTGCGGACCTTGAACCTGGTGGGCCTGAAACGGGCCGGCCTGAACCGCGAACAGATCAGGGCCTTGACGACCGCCTTTAAAATCCTCTTTCGCCAGCGGGTGAACCTGACCCAGGCCCTGGCCCAGGTGGAGGCCAAGGCTCCGTTAACCGCGGAGGTGAAGTATCTTCTGGAATTCATCCGCCAGTCCAAGCGCGGCGTGGCCATGGGCCCCAAATCTTCCCCCGGCGATGACTTTTAACCGCATCCTGATCATCCAGCTTAAGCATTTGGGGGATATCCTCCTGACCACCCCAGTGCTCCCGGCCCTGAAGGAAGCCTGGCCCCAGGCCGCCATCAGCGCCCTGACCCCCAGGGGTATGGAGCCCATGCTCACCGAGCATCCCCTGCTCACCGAGGTGCTCAGCATGGACCGGGCCGACCGTTCCCCATTTCATTTCCTCAAGTTTGCCGCACAGTTGCGGCAGCGGCGGTTCGACCTGGTGCTGGAGTTTTCCGGCGGCGACCGGGGCGCCTTCTATACCCGGCTCACTGGCGCCGGGACCCGGGTGGGCTTCCAGGATCCCCGCCGCCCGGCCTGGCACCGGTTTTGTGCTTTTACCCTCCTGGCCCCCCAGCCCCCCCTGCGCTGGCACACGGTGGAAAAACATCTGGCCCTGGTGCGTTCCCTGGGGGTGGAACCGAAAAACCACGGACCCGCATTCTTCTGGAACCGCCAGACAGACCAGGAAGTCCGGGATTTAATGGAGCGTCTGGGTTTGGCCCCGAGAAAATTTATTCTTCTCCACCCCCCGGCCCGCTGGCTGTTTAAATGCTGGACCCCCGAAGGCTATGCCCAGGTCATCGAAACCTTGCAGGGGGATTACAAAGTGCCGGTGGTAATAACTGCCGCGCCCCAATCCCAAGAAATAGATTTTGTCGATAATATCATGAGGTTAGTTAGGACCCTCCCGGTGAACCTGGCCGGCCGCCTCTCCTTGAAAACCCTGGGGGCCCTTATCGCCCAAGCCAGGCTTTTCCTGGGGGTGGACAGCGCCCCCATGCACCTGGCCGCGGCCGTGGGCACCCCCGCGGTGGTCCTCTTCGGTCCTTCGGGACCCTTCAACTGGCGGCCCTGGGGTGAGGGCCACATAGTCTTGACCAAAGATTTCGACTGCCAGCCCTGCGGCCGGGACGGCTGTGAGGGCAGCAAAATCAGCCGCTGCCTCACCGCCATCACTCCGGCCGAGGTGCTGGCCGCGGTGGACCGGCAACTCCAGGTATGCATCTAGCCCTTATCCGACAGCGCCTGAGCACCCTGGGGGGCGCCGAAAACACCCTGCTGGCCTTGACCCATGAGCTTTTGCAGCAGGGGCATGCAGTCACCCTGGTGACCGCGGAGCCGCAACCTCCCCCGTCCCTGGCCGGGCGGCCCAACCTGCACTGGCGGCCGGCCCCGGTCTGGCCG